>NZ_QODJ01000029.1:0-74593 GCF_009935965.1 Pseudomonas sp. L13 | reverse complement strand
AGCCTTTTGCTTACTTTTGGGCTCTTTTCAAAAGTGAGCCGCCGTCAGGGCGGAACCCTAAGTGGCCGTTACCGCAGGAATGGATATGTACTCGCTATAACAGTGTCGCTTGCCAGGCCGCCTTCGCGAGCAAGCCCGCTCCCACAGTTTGATCGCGGGGCGGCAGGTAGATAAGCGTCGGCTGTCAGGGCGTCACGGGAGCAAGTCCAGCATCGCGCCAACATTGTGTAGGTACCTATGCCTATCAAAAAGCGCTCCGAAAGATCTCCTCAATCTGACGCTGGTCCGCCCGCCGAGGGTTCGTCAGCCCACAGGCATCCTTCAGCGCATTGCTGGCCAGCAACGGAATGTCCTGCAACTTAGCGCCAAGCTCACGCAAACCTGCAGGGATTTCGACGTCCTGGGACAACCGACGAATCGCCGCGATGGCAGCCTGGGCGCCCTCTTCAGCAGTAATGCCCTTGATATCCGCACCAAGAGCCCGGCCCACATCGCTCAAGCGTTTGGCGCAAACACTGGCGTTGAAACTTTGTACGTGGGGCAATAGCACCGCGTTGCACACACCGTGGGGCAGGTCGTACAAGCCGCCCAATTGGTGGGCCATGGCATGCACGAAACCCAGGGACGCATTGTTAAAGGCCATGCCAGCGAGGAACTGCGCACAGGCCATGTTTTCCCGTGCGGCCATGTCAGTGCCGTCGCGGACCGCCAGGCGCAGGTTGGCGCTGATCAACTCGATGGCCTTGATCGCGCAGGCGTCGGTGATGGGTGTCGCGGCGGTGGACACGTAGGCTTCGATGGCGTGGGTCAGCGCATCCATGCCCGTGGCGGCGGTGAGGCCCTTGGGCATGCCGACCATCAGGGCCGGGTCGTTGACCGACAGCAGCGGCGTGACGTTGCGATCGACGATGGCCATTTTTACGTGGCGGCTTTCGTCGGTGATGATGCAAAAACGCGTCATCTCGCTGGCCGTGCCAGCCGTAGTGTTGATGGCCACCAGCGGCAGTTGTGGCTTGCTCGATCGGTCGACGCCTTCATAGTCGCCGATACGCCCGCCGTTGGTGGCGCACAGGGCGATGCCCTTGGCGCAGTCATGGGGCGAACCGCCGCCCAGGGACACGACGAAATCGCAGGCGCTCTGTTGCAGCAATGCCAGGCCTTTTTCGACGTTTTCCACACTGGGGTTGGGCTTGGCGCCGTCGTAGATCACCGAGTCGATATCCTGCATCGCCAGCTTCTCGGCGATCATGCCAGCCACACCGGCTTTGGCCAGGCCGACGTCGGTGACGATCAACGCCTTGCCAAAGCCGTAGTTGCGAATGGCGGTCATCGCTTCGTCGAGGCAATCGATGCCCATGATGTTGACGGCGGGGATGAAGAACGTGCTGCTCATGATCAATCCTCAAAGGCTTTATGCCGACAGAATCAACCTGTACCGCGTGGCGCATCTTGATCAGGATCAATGCCGGCTCGTGATAAAGTCATCCCCCAGCCGATTTCGAGTAGACCCGCCGCAATGAAGGATTTCCAGGATATTGACGCCCACCTTGAAGACTGGAGCACCCTGTGCGCCGCCGTCGACTTCAGCGGGATTCTGATCGGTAACGGCGCCAGCCGCACGATTTGGGAAGACTTCGCCTACGACTCGCTGTTCGAAAACGCCCGTACCGTCGAAGAAAAGCCCCTGAGCCCCTCCGAACTCAGCGTGTTCGACGCCTTGCAAACCCGCAGTTTCGAGCAAGCCCTGGGCGCCTTGAAAACCACCAGCCGGGTCAACAAGGCCCTGGCGGTCAGCTCAGCGGCGCCGCGTAACCGTTACTACGCGATCAAGGAAGCGCTGATCAACACCATCCATACCGTGCACATTCCCTGGCGCCTGGTGCAGCCGTCGACGCTCGCGACGATCCACGCAGAATTGGCCACCTACGCCACCGTCTTCACCAGTAACTACGACTTGCTCAACTACTGGGCGACCCTGCACGCACCGGGCATCGACGACCTGTTTCGCAGCGTCGATTCAAGCTTCGACCTGCGCAATACGCGCACCGACATCACCCGCATCCTGTACCTGCACGGCGGCTTGCACCTGGTGCGCAACCTTGACGGCACGGCGCGTAAACTGCCGTCCACCGACAGCACCCTGCTCAGCAGTTTTGCCATTAACAACACGATCAAAACCCTCGACGATGTGCCGCTGTTCGTCAGTGAAGGCAAGGTGCAGGAGAAGCTCAAAAGTATCCGCAGTTCGGATTATCTGTCGTTCTGTTATGAACAGCTGTTGAGCCATGAAGGCGCGCTGTGCATCTTCGGCCATGACTTGGGGCCGCAGGATAAACACCTGGTGGATGCTATTGGCCAGGCCAGCATCAGCACCCTGGCGATCTCGGTGTCGGGGCGCAGTGATGGGTTTATTCGCCAGCAGAAGCGGCGGTATTCGGAGTTGTTCGAGGGTAGTGGCGTAACGCTGAAATTCTTTGCGGCGCGTACGCATCCGCTGGGCAATCCGGCACTGTCAGTCCCTGTGGAACGCTGAGCAAAATGTGGGAGCTGGCTTGCCTGCGATAGCGGCCTGTCTGTTGGCCCATCTGGCACTGATCCACCGCTATCGCAGGCAAGCCAGCTCCCACATTGACTGCATTTCAATGAGTAGGAAGGGTCATTCCTCAGCGCTGTGCACCACCACCAGCAACTGCGCCTGCACCTCTCCCACCGAGCGAATCCGGTGGGGTTTCTGCGCGTTGAAATGCAGCGCATCGCCGCGCTCCAGCAGCACGCGCTCGTTCATGAAATCCACTTCCACCTGGCCTTCATGCACGAATAAAAACTCCTCCCCCAGGTGCTCCTTGAAGGTCTTGTCGGTGAACTCCGCCGGCGGGTAGATGATGAACGGCAACAGGCTGCGTTCGCTGACTTGATGGGCCAGCACCGCATAACCCGGCGAGGTGTCGGGCCGCTCATGGCTGCGTACCAGGCTGTAGCTGTCGAGGCTGACGTTGTCTTCGCTGAACAGTTCTTCGACCTTCACGTTCAATGCCTTGGCCAGTTTCAACGCCGCAGCGATGGACGGCGTATTGAGCCCGCGCTCGACTTTCGACAGGTAACTCTTGGTCATCCCGGATTTTTCGGCCAGGGCCTCCAGGGTTACGCCAAGTTTTTTTCTTAATATTTTCAAGCGGATAGACATGTGCTGCGGTTAATCCATGCAGAAAGCGATGAGACAGGCTTGCCAATGACACAAAGTGTCATATAGCATCTTTAGTGTCATTTGCATTCACCCAACGACCTTGCGAGCAGCGGGCGACCAGCAAATCCGACGTCCATTGAACCACCCAAAGGACACCGATATGGCCAAGACATTAGCACTCCCAAAAGACCAACTGGTCAAGCAAGCACTGAGCCAGATGCAAAACAGCCTGGCGGATAATACGTGGACCGACCGGCAAAAGCTGGCGCTGACCTGCCGAATCCTGTTCGAGTACGGCCACGACTCCGGCCTGGCCGGGCAGATCACCGCACGGGGGCCGACGCCTGGCACCTACTACACCCAGCAACTGGGCCTGGGTTTTGACGAAATCACCGCCAGCAACCTGCTGCTGGTCAACGAAGACTTGGAGGTGCTGGAAGGCCATGGCATTCCCAACCCCGCCAACCGTTTTCACACCTGGGTGTACCGCAGTCGACCGGATGTAAACTGCATCATCCACACGCACCCCACGCACATCGCCGCACTGTCGATGCTGGAAGTACCGTTGCAGGTGTCGCACATGGACCTTTGCCCGCTGTACGAAGACTGCGCGTTCCTGGAGGCCTGGCCCGGCGTGCCGGTGGGCAATGAAGAAGGGGAAATCATCACCACGGCCCTGGGCAACAAGCGCGCCATCCTGCTCTCGCACCACGGGCAGTTGTCCACCGGGGCCAACATCGAAGAAGCCTGCGTGATTGCGCAATTGATCGAACGGGCTGCCAAGTTGCAGTTGCTGGCGATGTCTGCGGGCAGCGTCAAACCGATCCTGCCGGAGCTGGGGCGCGAGGCCCATGACTGGATCTCCAAGCCCAAGCGCCACGGCGCCGCGTTCAACTACTACGCCCGGCAAAACCTGCGCAAGCACGCCGATTGCCTGAACTGATTGCCCCTTTTTCGACCGGAGTTTCCCCCATGTCCAACCCAACCATTCACGGCATCATCGGCTACACCATCACCCCCTTCAGCGCCGACGGCCAACGCGTTGACCTCGACGCCCTCGGGCACTCCATCGACCGCTTGATCAACAGCGGCGTCCACGCCATTGCGCCGTTGGGCAGCACGGGCGAAGGCGCTTACCTGAGCGATGCCGAGTGGGATGAAGTCAGCGCCTACAGCATCAAGAAGGTCGCCAAGCGCGTGCCAACCATTGTCAGCGTGTCCGACCTGACCACCGCCAAAGCCGTGCGCCGCGCCCGCTATGCCGAAGAGCACGGCGCCGATGTAGTGATGGTGCTGCCGGCCTCGTACTGGAAACTCAGTGAGGCGGAAATCCTCGCTCACTACGCCGCGATCGGCGACAGCATCGGCGTGCCGATCATGCTCTACAACAACCCGGCCACCAGCGGCACCGACATGTCGGTGGAGCTGATCCTGAGGATTCTCAAGCAGGTCGAGAACGTGACCATGGTCAAGGAGAGCACTGGCGACATCCAGCGCATGCACCAGTTGAAACTGCAGAGTGACGTGCCGTTCTACAACGGCTGCAACCCACTGGCACTGGAAGCCTTCGCGGCGGGTGCCAAAGGCTGGTGCACCGCCGCGCCGAACCTGATCCCGCAACTGAACCTGAGCTTGTATCAGGCCGTACTGGCCGATGACTTGAATAAGGCACGCGAGCTGTTCTACCGACAGTTGCCATTGCTGCAATTCATCCTCAAAGGCGGCCTGCCGGCGACGATCAAGGCCGGGTTGCGCTTGACCGGCTTGGAAGTGGGTAACCCACGCCTGCCGGTATTCCCTCTGGGCGAAGCAGGGATCGAGCAACTGAAAACACTTCTGAAATAAACACTGTAGGAGCGAGCTTGCTCGCGAAGAACGCCAACGATAACGCAGCGCATCTGGATGTTGGTGTCGCTTGTTGGTTTTTCGCGAGCAAATTCGCCCCTACAGAAGATGGCACTTGCATAGAGACAAATGACAATAGTTCTCGATATCATTCACGACTTTTCCAAGCCGTGCTTCGTCAAGAAGGATATCCATGTCTCGTCCCCAGCCCGACCCGTCGTCGGCCGATGCCTGTCGCGGGTTTTATGCAGACATTCTGTATTTCCTGCGTAAACGCACGGACAACGCCAGCGACGCGGCGGACATGGCCCAGGATGTGTTTACCCAATGGCTGGGCTACCGCGACCGCGCCAAGGTCGAGCAGCCACGGGCGTTTCTGTTCCAGATGGCGCGCAACCTGCTGCGCGATCATTGGCGCAAACAGAAAGTACGGCAAACCGTCCACCCTGATCACGCCGAAATGGATGCCGAGCCGGTCACTGACGAGCACAACGACCCCATGGCCGCCGCCCTGCGCCTGCAACGCCTGGAACAGTTGAAAGAAGTCCTCGCCGAACTCTCGCCCCGCCGCCGAGAAGCCCTTATGCTGCACCGCTTCGAAGGCTTGAGCCAGGCACAGATCGCAACGCGCATGGGCATCTCCACCAGCATGGTGGAAAAGCACATCGCCTTTGCCCTGCTGCACTGCAAGCGACGCCTTCAACCCGACACCGGCACGGAGCAGCCAGAATGAACCGCCCGAGCGACACCGACGCGCTGGACAGCCAAGCGAGCGATTGCATCGACGCCCAAGCCGCCAGTTGGTTTGCACGCAACCGCAACGAAGTCAGCCGCGCCGACCGTAAAGCCTTTGCCGCCTGGCAAGCGGTGCCCGCGCATGCGCGCGCCTATGCCGAATTCGAACAGCTGTGGGCCGACCTCGCCCAATTGCAACAACTGAACAAACCGCTGGCACTGCCCCAGCGCAAACCCAACCTCTGGCGCCCTGCCCTGGCGGTGGCCGCCGCCTTGGTGTGCGCCGTGTTGGCGACCTCTATCGGCGCGCCGCGCGAGCTGTATCACAGCCAGGTGGCCACCCATGCCAAAGGCATGCGCACGTTGAATCTGCCGGATGGCAGCACCTTGTACGTAAATGCCAACACCCATATCCGCGTGGACTTCAACGCCCATCAACGGGTGCTGCACCTGGACAAAGGCCAGCTGTACATCGAAGTGGCCGCCGACAAGGAGCGCCCCCTTTACGTGCAAGCCGGCGAGTCGAGCGTACGGGTGGTGGGCACGGCTTTCGATGTGCGCCGTGGGCAGCAGCAATTGGTGGTCAGCGTTGCCCATGGCCAGGTCGCTTTCGCGCCAAATGGCAAAAGCCCCGCCACCCTGCTCGACGCCCAGCAGCGGGCCTCCTACAACTACGCCAAAGACACCGTGCAACCGCAAAGCCTCAGCGCCGAAGAGGTCGCCGATTGGCGCAGCGGGCACTTGTCGTTTCGCAATCGCGAACTGGCCAGCCTGATCGACGAACTGAGCCTGTACCGTCCACAGGCGCCGTTGCAGGTCAGCAAGGCCGTGGCGCAACTCAAGGTATCGGGCAACCTTGACGTAAATGACCCAGACGCCCTGCTCAACGCCTTGCCCGCGCTGTTGCCGGTGAAAACCGTACTCTCGGCCGATGGCACGATAAGAATCGAGCCGAGCAAATAGACGGCAACCTCACATATGAGAATATTTTGCATTCGCATGTGTGGTTTTTTTTGCCTGCCCCGTCTTCCTCCTGTCTGTGTTTGATACGCACACCTTTTTGGCTATTTAGCCGCTCCGGGGGATGTCATGTTTCGCGCGCCTTGCCACGCTTCGCACCTGTTTCTTCGACCGACACTCATGGCTACGTGCCTGGCCTTGAGCCTCAGCGCCGAGGCCGAGTCGTTCAAGCTGCACCTGCCGGCCCAGCCGTTGGCCACGTCCCTGAGCCAGGTGGCCCAACAGGCGAAAATCCAGCTGCTGTTCGACGAGACCCTGCTCAAGAACGTGCAGGCCCCGGCGCTTAACGGTGACTACACCCCGGAAGTAGCCATTCGCTCCCTGCTCAAGAACGGCGAACTCATCCTGCTCAAGGTCGGCAGTACCTACGTGGTGCGCCCCGATACGGGCAAAACCAGCACCGGTGGCGCGATCCAGTTGGACACCTTGAGCGTGATCGGCACCGGCAATGAGGTGAACGCCAGCACCGTCAACCGCTCCACCCTGACCCAGGCCGACATCGACCGCTACCAGTCCAATAACATCCCCAGCCTGTTGCAAACCTTGCCCGGTGTCAGCCAGGGCGGCTCGCTGAAACCCGGTGGCCAGACCATCAACATCCGTGGTTTCGGCGATGCCGAAGACGTACCGCTGACCGTTGACGGTGCCACCAAGACGGGCTTTGAGCGTTACCAGCAAGGCACGGTGTTTATCGAGCCCGAGCTGATCAAGCGCATCGAAGTGGAAAAAGGCCCCAACTCGCCGTTCACCGGCAATGGCGGCTTTGGCGGCACGGTCAACATGGTCACCAAGGACGCCCCGGACCTGCTTCAGGACGGCCGCAACAGCGGTGCGATGCTCAAATACGGCTACTCCAGCAACGACCATGAGCAGGTCTACAGCAGTGCCGTGTACGGCCGTACCGACGATGGCCGTTTCGATGCGCTGGCCTACCTGACCCAACGCGACGGCGGCGATATGAAAGTGGCCGCCAAGTTGCCCAACGACAACAATGAGTACCCGATCAACCCCCAGCGTCTGCCCAACAGCGCCCAGGATGTGGACGGCAAGCTGTTCAAGGTCAACGCGCACTTTACCGATGAGCACAGTGTCGGGCTGTCGTACTCGCGCTCACACAGCAACCGCTGGACCCCGTTTTCCGCCGCCAGCTACCCCACGCCGCCGACCCAGTTCAACATCGACCGCTACGGCTACGAAGGCGCGTTGAAGCGCTTCCTCGCCTACCGCGACACGGTCGACACCACCTGGTCGGGCAAGTATGAATACCAGCCGCTGGACAACCCGCTGGTGGACTTGACCATCAAGTACTCCCAGTCCAACACCGAGCAGACCGACGAGCGTGACGCCACGGCGTTTTTCCAGTTGGCCACTGGCGGGCGCAAGATGGACACCGCCTACACCGACAAGCTCCTGGATATCCGTAACGTCAGCCTGTTCGACACCGGCCCTTTGCAGCATGCCGTGACGGTCGGCGGGCAAGTGCGCAAGCACACCCGCGAAACCGAAATGTGGATGCCCGGCGCCCTCTACAACACGCCGCGCTACAACTACGGGCATTTCCAGCCGGGCTTCATGCCCCACGGCAAAGTCGATACCAACAGCTTCTTTATCCAGGATGCGGTGACGTTGGGCGATGTAACGATCACACCGTCGCTGCGCTATGACCATGTGCGCAACCGCGGCGAAGGCAACGATGCGCCCTACTACAACAACCCCAACCCGGCAGTGGGGCACGACTACAGCGACCGCACCTACACCGGCTGGTCGCCACGCCTGGCGCTGTTCTGGACCGTGACACCGAATGTAGGGCTGTTCGCCAACTGGAGCCAGACCTGGCGTGCCCCGGTGATCGACGAACAATACGAAGTGCAGGGCGTGGGAAGCCGCACCGCCACCAGCGTCGACCTGGACCCGGAGCGCATCACCTCGATCACCCTGGGCAACATCACCAGCTTCGACAACCTGATCGCCCAGGACGACAACCTGCAACTGCGCACCACTCTGTTTCACAACAAGGTCGAAGACGAGATCTTCAAAGCCACCGGCGTGGGCTGCCAGAACCAGGCTGTCAACGGCGGCAGCATCGCTTCAGCGTGCCCGCCTGGGCCGATGTCCAACTACCGCAATATCGGCAGCCTGACCATCAAGGGTGTCGAGCTCGAGTCGATCTACAACTCTACCTACCTGTTTGGCTCGGTGTCGTTCGCCTATGCCAAGGGCCAACACCAAGGCGCCTACACCAACCCTTGGGGCCCGGACGTGGCAGCGCGGGACATCCCGCCAACCAAATGGGTGCTGGTACTGGGTACCCACATCCCGGCCTGGGATGCCCAAGTGGGCTGGATGGGCCAATTCATCGGCGCCACCGACCGCCTGCCCAGCGACAAATACTCCGGCGGCCCGGGCTCCAGCATCGGCGATCTGTTCTACGACCAGTACGGCAACAAGCGCTACAACACCCAGGGCCTGTTCGCCAAATGGACACCGCAGCAGGCGTACCTCAAAGGCACCGAGGTGAACTTCACGGTGGACAACCTGTTCAACAAAAACTTCCGCCCGGCCTTGAGCGGCGACCGGGCGTACACCAAAGGGCGTGATGCGAAGATCAGCGTGACGCGGTTCTTCTGATGAAGCTGTAGGAGCGAGCTTGCTCGCGAAAATCGTCAACGATGACACGGGGAATCTGATACCCCGTGGCGTCCTCACTTTTTTTGCGAGCAAGCTCGCTCCTACAGTGCCAGATAGCCATCCCCGCGCAACAGGGTTTCCAGGCAGTGCTCAGTGATGTGATAGAACGCCTTGAGCTCCTGGATTTTTGCCAATAGCTGCGCGTTGTCCACAGGCTCGGCACGTTTGACCGCCAGGATCATCTTGTTCTTGTTGGTGTGCTCCAGCGAGATGAACTCGAACACCTTGGTCTCATAGCCACAGGCTTCAAGGAACAACGCACGCAGGCTGTCGGTGACCATTTCCGCCTGCTGGCCCAAGTGCAGGCCGTATTGCAGCATCGGCTTGAGCAGCGCCGGGCTCTGGATCTGCAGGCGAATCTGTTTGTGGCAGCACGGCGAGCACATGATGATCGACGCACCGGAACGGATGCCGGTGTGGATCGCGTAGTCGGTGGCGATGTCGCAGGCGTGCAAGGCAATCATCACGTCCAGCTCACTGGGCGCCACGCTGCGCACGTCGCCGCATTTGAATACCAGCCCCGGATGCTCCAGGCGTGCGGCGGCGCTGTTGCAGAGGGTGACCATGTCTTCACGCAACTCGACACCGGTGACCTCGCCCTCGGCCTTGAGGGTATTGCGCAGGTAATCGTGAATGGCGAAGGTCAGGTAGCCCTTGCCCGAGCCGAAATCGGCGACACGCACCGGGCGGTCGAGCTGCAACGGCGACGACGTCAGCGCATGGCTGAACACTTCGATGAACTTGTTGATCTGCTTCCACTTGCGCGACATCGAGGGGATCAGCGCCTGCTTGGCGTCGGTCACGCCCAGGTCGGCGAGGAACGGCCGGCTCAGGTCGAGGAAGCGATTTTTTTCACGGTTATGCTCGGCCGAAGGTGCCTCGCGAAGTTGCTGCGGTTTGCTTTTGAACAGCGAGCTTTTGTTCTTCTTGCTGTACTCCAGCTGGGCTTCGTCGGTCAGCGCCAGCAAGTGCGCGTTCTTGAACGAGCTGGGCAACAGCTCGCCGATCGCCGCCACACCGTCGGCCAAGGGAAAGTTCTTGGTGATGTCGCGGGTCTTGTAGCGATAGACGAACGACAGGCATGGCTGTTCCTTGACCACCACCGGCTTGATGATCAGCCGCTGCAGTTCGGCTTCCTCACCGACGTACTTGGCCAGCACCAGCTTGATAAAAGCGTTCTGCGCCAGGCTTGCGCTCAACAGTTCGATGAACTGGGCATGATGATCCGGCGCAGGGCGGGCAGGTTGAGCGGTGACGGACATGAACAAAAACGCCTCGGGTAAAGAATGCCGGGCATTTTAGGCGGGATGGCGGTTCAGGGCACGGGGTTATTTGATCAACGGTCAATCAACCCGAATAAGGATGCTGCCTTGTGTAGGAGCGAGCTTGCTCGCGAAAAACGTCAACGATAACGCGGGTGTCCTGAATGAACGCGGCGTCTGGGAATTTTTCGCGAGCAAGCTCGCTCCTACAAAAAAGCGGTTATTTGAGTACGACCAGGCGATTGGGCAACTCGTTGCGCGTTTGCGTCACCGGCACATGCACCTTGAGCAACTCGCCACAGGCTTCAACGCAGGCGATAAACCCGGCCAGCGTCTGCCCCTGTTTCACCTGCTGGGTAAACGCCTGGACAATCGCATCCCAATTGCTGTCATCCAGGCGTTTGGAAATCCCCTCGTCCACCAGGATCTCCACATAACGCTCAGCCTCGCTGACAAAAATCAGCACCCCAGTGCTGCCCAGCGTGTGGTGCAAGTTCTGCTCCAGAAACTGCCGCCGCGCCAGGTTGGACGCGCGCCAGTGGCGTACCGAGCGCGGAATCAGCCGGGTGGTGACCTTGGGCAAACGGAACACCAGGCACAACACAATAAACGTCGCCCACTGCGCCACCAGCAAGGTGTACATGGTCAGGTAGCCCGACAAGTAATGCACCACGCCCGGCACCACCAACGCGATCAAGCTCGCCCACAGCAATGGAATGTAGGCGTAGTCGTCGGCGCGCGCCGCCAGCACGGTGACCAACTCCGCGTCGGTGGTTTTCTCGACCCGGGCGATCGCTTCGGCGACTTGGCGCTGCTCGTGTTCAGTCAGTAATGCCATGGTTGTAGATGCTCTATTTTCGTTATTGTCATTACCAGCCGCCCGAAGCCCCGCCGCCGCCAAAGCCACCGCCGCCGCCACGGAAACCACCGCCACCGCCGCCCCCACCGCCGCGTCCACTGCTGTTGAGAATCGCCAGCAGGATGGCGCCCACCGGCAAGCCCATGCGATTGCACAACCACAACACGCCGATCAGCAGGATAAACAGGCCGATGGAAAAACCGGGATTATCCATGGCGAAGTTCGCATCCGCCACATGGGCCGGCACCGCCAAGGGCTCCCCGCCCACCACCTGGATCATCGCAGCCACGCCATCGCTGATGCCCTGGCTGAAATTGCCGGCCTTGAACTTGGGCAGGATCACCTGGTTGATGATCACCCAGGATTGGGCATCGGTCAGCACACCTTCCAGGCCATAACCGACTTCGATGCGCAACTGGCGGTCATCACGGGAGACGATCAACAGCGCGCCGTTGTCCTTGCCCTTCTGGCCAATGCCCCACTGGCGGCCCAACTGATAACCGTAGTCCTCAATGGGCACGCCTTGCAGGTCGGGCACGGTGACCACCACCAACTGGTCGCCCGAGGTTTGCTCCAGCGCCTGCAATTGCTGGGTCAGTTGCTCGCGCACCGCTGGGTCGATCATCTGCGCGCTGTCTACCACCCGCCCGGTCAGCGCCGGGAAGGTCAGCGCCGCCTGGGCAACGCCCGCGCAGGCCAACAGCCACAGCGCCAGGCCTATCCGTAATAAACGCATCGACACCTCAGTGCAGCCTTATTTGAACTTCACTTGCGGCGCTTTATCGGCATCGGCGCTGGTGGCTTCAAACGTGGCACGGATCGGCAAATCGCTGTACATCACGCTGTGCCACAGGCGGCCCGGGAAGGTGCGGATCTCGGTGTTGTAAGCCTGTACGGCCTGGATAAAGTCACGGCGAGACACGGCAATACGGTTCTCGGTGCCTTCAAGTTGCGACTGCAAGGCCAGGAAGTTCTGGTTGGCCTTCAGGTCCGGGTAACGCTCGGACACCACCATCAAACGGCTGAGTGCGCCGCTCAGGCCATCCTGTGCTTGCTGGAACTGCTTGAGTTTCTCGGGGTTGTCCAGGGTGCTGGCATCCACCTGGATCGAGGTGGCCTTGGCCCGCGCTTCAATCACCGCGGTGAGGGTTTCCTGTTCGTGGGCGGCATACGCCTTCACCGTTTCCACCAGGTTGGGGATCAGGTCCGCACGGCGCTGGTACTGGTTCTGCACCTGGCCCCAGGCGGCCTTGGCCTGTTCGTCCAGGGTCGGGATGTTGTTGATGCCGCAACCGCTCAGCACGCTGCTGATCAGTAACAGCGCCGCAGCCTTGAAGCCCCAGCGATAAGTGTGTGCTGCTTGCATGGTGTTTCTCCTGCCCGATCTGATGGAATGTGACGACTAACCCTATAAACCACGCGCTTGGGGCATAATCCGCCACCACTGGAATGCTTCGAGCCAATCAGCTACAAAGATGCCCAGCGCGAAAAAGAGTTCAGAGTGTGCTGCATTTATCTGAACAACACCCGAACAACAATAGACGTTCCCCACATTTTGGCCGACAGCATCGCTTTGAATGCTGCGCAGTAGCCGAAAAAGGATATTCATGAAAAAGCTGTGTTTGCTCGGCCTTGTTGCCACGCTGGCCACCCACCCCGTCTGGGCAGAAACAAAGCCTGCTGCGCTTAACGACAAGGACGCCTTTGTCAGCGACCTGCTCAAGCAAATGACCCTGGATGAGAAGATCGGCCAATTGCGCCTGATCAGCATCGGCCCGGAAATGCCCCGCGAGCTGATCCGCAAGGAAATCGCCGCTGGCCGCATCGGTGGCACGTTCAACTCCATCACCCGCCCGGAAAACCGGCCGATGCAGGACGCGGCCATGCGCAGCCGCTTGAAGATCCCCATGTTCTTCGCCTACGACGTGATCCACGGCCACCGCACCATTTTCCCGATCAGCCTGGCCCTGGCGTCCAGCTGGGACATGGACGCCATCGGCCACTCCGGGCGCATCGCCGCCCAGGAAGCTGCTGCCGACAGCCTCGACATCACGTTTGCGCCGATGGTCGATATATCCCGCGACCCACGCTGGGGCCGCACCTCCGAAGGTTTCGGTGAAGACACCTATCTGGTGTCACGCATTGCTGAAGTCATGGTCAAGGCGTTCCAGGGCACCAGCCCCGCGAATGCCGACAGCCTTATGGCCAGCGTCAAGCACTTTGCCCTCTATGGCGCGGTGGAAGGCGGGCGCGACTACAACGTGGTCGACATGAGCCCGGTCAAGATGTACCAGGACTACCTGCCGCCCTACCACGCGGCGATCAAGGCCGGCTCGGGCGGCGTGATGGTGGCGCTCAACTCGATCAACGGCGTGCCTGCCACCGCCAACACCTGGCTGATGAACGACCTGCTGCGCAAAGACTGGGGCTTCAAGGGCCTGACCGTCAGCGACCACGGCGCGATCTTCGAGCTGATCAAGCACGGCGTGGCCAAGGACGGGCGTGAAGCCGCCAAGCTGGCGATCAAGGCCGGCATCGACATGAGCATGAACGACTCGCTGTACGGCAAGGAATTGCCTGGGCTGCTCAAGTCCGGCGAGATCCAGCAGAGCGACATCGACAACGCCGTGCGCGAAGTGCTCGGCGCCAAGTACGACATGGGCCTGTTCAAGGACCCGTACCTGCGCATCGGCAAGGCCGAGGATGACCCGGCCGACACCTACGCCGACAGCCGCCTGCACCGTGCCGAGGCTCGCGACATTGCGCGCCGCAGCCTGGTGTTGCTGAAAAACCACAACGACACCCTGCCGCTGAAAAAATCCGCGACCATTGCCCTGGTCGGCCCGCTGGCCAAGGCGCCCATCGACATGATGGGCAGTTGGGCTGCTGCCGGCCGGCCTGCGCAATCGGTGACCCTGCTCGACGGCATGAACGCCGTGATCGGCGAAAAAGGCAAAGTGATCTATGCCCGTGGCGCCAACATCACCGGCGACAAGGCGGTGCTCGACTACCTCAACTTCCTCAACTTCGACGCCCCGGAAGTGGTGGATGACCCGCGCCCTGCCCAAGTGCTGATTGACGAAGCGGTGAAGGCGGCGAACAACGCCGACGTTATCGTCGCGGCGGTGGGCGAGTCCCGTGGCATGTCCCACGAATCATCGAGCCGCACCGACCTGAACATCCCGCAAAGCCAGCGCGACTTGATCAAGGCCCTCAAAGCCACCGGCAAACCGCTGGTGCTGGTGCTGATGAACGGCCGTCCGCTGTCGATTCTGGAAGAAAATCAACAAGCCGATGCGATCCTGGAAACCTGGTTTTCCGGTACCGAAGGCGGCAACGCCATTGCCGATGTACTGTTCGGCGACTACAACCCATCGGGCAAGCTGCCGATCACCTTCCCTCGCTCCGTGGGGCAGATTCCAACCTACTACAACCACCTGACCATCGGCCGGCCATTCACCCCAGGCAAGCCGGGCAACTACACTTCGCAGTACTTTGATGACACCACCGGTCCCCTGTTTCCGTTTGGCTATGGCCTGAGCTACACCACGTTCAGCCTGTCGGACATGGCGCTGTCGTCCACCACGCTGAACAAGACCGGCAAGCTCGACGCCAGCGTCACCGTGAAGAACACCGGCAAGGTCGACGGCGAAACGGTTGTGCAGTTGTATATCCAGGACGTGGCCGGCTCGATGATCCGCCCGATCAAGGAGCTGAAGAACTTCCAGAAGGTCATGCTCAAGGCCGGCGAAGCACGCACGCTGCACTTCACCATTACCGAGGACGACCTGAAGTTCTACAACAGCCAGCTCAAGTACGCGGCCGAACCGGGTGAGTTCAATGTGCAGATCGGGCTGGACTCCCAGGACGTGCAGCAACAAACCTTCGAACTGCTCTGATCTGAAGCTGTAAACACGGTCTGGGTGGGAGCTGGCTTGCCTGCGATAGCGGTGGAATATTCACCACCGCCATCGCAGGCAAGCCAGCTCCCACATTTGATTGAGTGATGCGACTAGCCGCGCCGATCCAGCAGATTGACCACCAGCCGGTCAATCCAGCCCCACACCCGCTGCTTCACCCGCCGCCACAACGGCCGCGCCTTCCATGCCTCCAGGCTCACCGCCTGGCTCTGGGCAAAGTCCGCTTCGAAACTGCCCACCACCGCTGCCGTCAACTGCGGATCCAGTGCTTCCAGGTTGGCTTCCAGGTTGAAGCGCAGATTCCAGTGGTCGAAATTGCACGAGCCAATGCTCACCCAATCGTCCACCAGCACCATCTTCAGGTGCAAAAAGCACGGTTGGTATTCAAAGATCTGCACGCCTGAACGCAGCAGGCGCGGGTAATAACGGTGCCCGGCGTAACGCACCGACGGGTGATCGGTGCGCGGCCCGGTGAGCAACAAACGCACGTCCACGCCGCGCCCAGCCGCCCGGCGCAAGGCACGGCGCACGCTCCAGGTGGGCAGGAAGTACGGGGTCGCCAGCCAGATACGCGATTTGCTGCTGTTCAAGGCGCGAATCAACGATTGCAGAATATCGCGGTGCTGACGCGCATCGGCATACGCAACCCGGCCCAGCCCCGGCCCGGTAGCCGGCACCTTGGGCAAGCGGGGCAAACCAAAATGGGTCGCCGGTTTCCATTCACGGCGCGCGGCGTTAGCGTGCCACTGCCGGTCGAACAGGGCCTGCCAGTCCAGCACCAATGGGCCGCTGATCTGCACCATCACCTCATGCCAGTCGGCAGTGTCTTGGCCCGGCGTCCAGAATTCGTCGGTGACGCCCGTACCACCGACCACGGCGACACGCTGATCAATCAGCAGCAACTTGCGGTGATCGCGATACAGGTTGCGCATCCAGCGCCGCCAGTTCAGGCGGTTGTAAAAGCGCAACTCCACGCCGGCATCGGTCAAGCGCTTGCGCAGCCCCAAGGTAAACGCCAGGCTGCCGTAATCGTCGAACAGGCAACGCACCTGCACGCCACGTTCGGCGGCCAGCACCAGTGCCTGCACCATCGCTTCGGCGCAGGCCCCGGCTTCGACCAGGTACAACTCAAGGTCAACCTGCTGCTCGGCCCGGGCGATGCCCACCAGCATCTGCGGAAAGAAAGTCGGCCCGTCGATCAGCAATTCGAACTGATTGGCGCTGCGCCACGGGAACACTGCGCCGCTCATGTCAGCGCGCCGTGAAAATCAGCACCGCACCCACCGGTACCGACAAACTGATCGACTTGAGCCCCGCCGCCTTGCGCAAGGTAGCCACACCGGGCGCCAGGTCGAAATCTTCGGCATGCAATACCACAGGCTCCAGGGTCACCACTTGGAAACGTCGATCATCCAGGCGCGTGGCCAATAGCTCGGCGCTGTAGGTCTGGGTCTTGCCATGCAGCGTGACGCTCAGGGGCAGGCGCAATTCCAGCTGCGCGCCGGACGCCAGGTCGTTGATGGGCTGCAGATTGATCTGCGCGCTGATCTGCGCTTCGGGGAAGGTCTTGATCTCGAACAGCTCTCTACGCATGCGCTCGTCGCGCAGCGGGATGCCGCTGTTGATCGACTCCAGTTCCACTTCCAACTGAGCTGCGCCTTTGGCGTCGACCTTGCCGTGCAGTACCAGGAAGCGCTGCACTTCAGCTATCTCGGTGTTTTTGGTGGTGACGAAGGACAGGCGTGAGGATTCGTTATCCAGGTACCAATCGGCGTGGGCGGGCACTGCTGCACAGGTCAGCAGTGTGAAGACCAGAGGTTTGACGTTGAACATATGGACTCGTGGGGCAAAAAACCTGGACGAACCTTAAGCGCAATCTCACAACCGGCGCAAATTCATTGTGGGAGCTGGCTTGCCTGCGATGGCGGTGTATCAGTCAACCATTTTTCGCCTGGCAGACCGCTATCGCAGGCAAGCCAGCTCCCACAGGGTTTTGCAGTGTTTTTTAGACCAGCGTTCGCTGCACTTCGCAGATCGTTTCTTCAAGGCTGCCCATATGCAAATTCAACACCCGCTCCACCGGCGCCTGATGCATGGGCCAATGCAGCGCCATGCTCCCCACCAGGCGGCCATTGGCGCGCACCGGCAGCGCCACCGCTCGGATCAGGAACGGCAAGCGCACCGGGTATTCCCAATAGCCTTCGGTACGCTGGCCAAAGCCCTGGTGCTGGGTTTGCTCGCATGCGCGATAGTGCTCGTCTGCCGCCACATGATTACGGCCTGCCAGGCGCTGTACTTCTTCAGCCGGCAATTGCGTCAGGCACGCCTTGCCCATCGCCGAGTGAAACAGGCTGGCGTACTGGCCGACGATCTGGCAGTTGTTCGGGTACAGCTTTCGCAACACGCTGGGGATCGCACTTTCCATGACCTCCAGGCGCTCGCCATCGAAGCACGACAAATCCACCACCAGCCCGGTGCGCTCGCTGAGTTCCAGCAACCAGGGCGCGGCGCTCTCCACCACCTGGCGCTTGAAGCGTTGCTGGGTATCGCCGAACAAGCGCCGGGCACGCAGGCGGTAACGCCGATCACTCAGGCCCCGATAGACCCAACCCTGCTCCTGCAAGGTCAGCAACATGCGCGACACCGTGGCCTTGGGCAGGCACGTGAGGTAGTGCAGCTCTTCCAGCCCCAGGGCCTGGTGCTCGCCCAGCAACTCGACGATTGCCAGTGCGCGCTCAACCGAGCGTACGGTGCCTGTCTCCATGTTCGATCTCCCTGTTGCCGGTGGATGATCTTTTTTCACAGCAAGATACAGGCCCGGTCAGCGCTCAGCGGGGCGTTGCAAGGCACGCCGGCGGCCGGCGTTGTACCCATTGGGTCAGTTGTTCATGGGCATAGGCCAATTGCAGCACGGCCCTGTCGGCTTGGGCCGGGCCAATGATTTGCAGGCCCATGGGCAGGCCCTGGGGGTTGAAGCCCACAGGGATACTCATGCTCGGCAAACCGGCGAGGGTCGGGCCGATCACCACTTCCATCCAGCGGTGATAAGTGTCCATTTCACGCCCACCGACGAGGCGCGGCCACGGCTGTTGTGCATCGAAAGGGAACACCTGGGCAGTGGGCAACAGCAGGAAATCGTAACGTTCAAACAACTTGGCCAAAGCGCGGTACCACTCACTGCGGTCCACCGACGCCTGGTAAACCTGCTGGGCACTCAAGCCCTGACCGCCCTCCACTTCCCATTGCGCTTCGGGCTTGAGCAGCGCGCGTTTTTGCGGGTTGGCGTAGGCCGCGCCGAGGTTGCCGTGCACCAGCCAATGGCGGTGTACCAACCAACAGCGCCACAGGCGCGTCATGGAAAAGTCCGGTTGGCAGCTGTGCACTTCACAGCCCAGGCTGGCGAAATCATCCAGCGCCGCTTCGCACAGGCTCATCACGCCCGCGTCCATCGGCAGATAACCGTTGTAGTCCCCCAGCCAACCCAGGCGTGCGCCCTTGAAGTCGCGCTGCACCGGCTGGCCCAGCACCGCCGGATCGGCCTGGGAGGACAGCGGCGCGCGGGGATCGTAACCGGCCTGGGTGCTCAGCAACCGCGCCACATCCGTGACGCTGCGCCCCATCGGGCCTTCGGTGCCCAGTTGCTGCACGAACAGTTCCGGCATCGGCCCATGGGGCACCCGCCCTTGGGAGGGGCGCAAGCCGAACACGTTGTTGAACGCCGCCGGGTTGCGCAGCGAGCCCATCATGTCGCTGCCGTCGGCCACCGGCAGCATGCGCAGCGCCAGGGCCGCCGCCGCCCCGCCGCTGCTGCCACCGGCCGTAAGACGCGGGTCATAGGCATTGCCGGTAGTGCCGAACAGCGTGTTGTAGGTGTGGGAGCCCAGACCGAACTCCGGCACGTTGGTCTTGCCGATGATGATCGCGCCACTGGCCCGCACCCGCGCCACGCTGATGGCGTCTTCGGTAGGCACATGCTCGGCGAACAGCGGCGAGCCCAAGGTGGTGCGCAAGCCCTGGGTGGCCGCCAGGTCCTTGATGGCCTGGGGCATGCCATGCATCCAGCCACGGGAGTGGCCCTGGTCCAACTCACGATCGCAGGCCCTCGCCTCGGCCAGCACGGCCTCGCTGTCGCGCAATGACACCAGCGCATTCACGCCGGGGTTAAAACGCTGGATCTGCGCCAGGTACGCCTGCATCACCTCTTCGCACAACACCTGCCGCCCATGAATGGCCCGCGACAGCTCAGTGGCATCCCAGTCAACAATACTCAAGGCTTCACCTCTCTGGAAAACGGCAACGGCTTGCTCGCCCGGGGTGCCTCGCGCATGCAGTAAGTGCCCAGCAGCGTCAGCACACATGCAAACAATACATAGAATGACGGCGCCACCGGCGTGCCCAGCACCTTGCTCAGCCAGGTCACGATCAACGGCGCGAAACCACCGAACACCATCACCGCCACGTTATAGGCCACCGACACGCCGGTGGAGCGCACCTCAATGGGGAACTGTTCGGCCAATGCCGTCGGCGCTGGCCCGAAGAACCCGCCAATCGCGGTGCACAACATCACCTGCATTACGAGCAAGCGCTCGATGGACGGCGCGGCGGCCACCCACACATACAACGGGTAGACCATCACGAAGAACGCCAGGGTGAAGGCCATCAACACCGGCCGCCGCCCCAACCGATCCGAGAGCAGGCCGGATAACGGAATCACCACGGTCATCAACGCCACCGCAAACATCTGCACCATCAACACCTGATCCAGCGGCAGGCCGAGGTTCTTGTGGGCGAAGGTCGGCATGTTCACCAGCACCACATAAAACGACACCGTCGCCCCGCACGCCAGGCCCATCGACACCAGGATACTGCGCCGATGCTCACGCAGCACTTGCATGAGGCTCGGCGCCGGGCCGGTGGCTTGCTTGCGCGCCTCGATGAATTCTTCCGGGTCTTCCATGTGCCGGCGAATCCACAACCCCACCGGGCCGATCAACAAGCCCAGCACAAACGGCAGGCGCCAGCCCCACAGGTCGAGGGTTTCGGGCGAAAAAAAATGCGTGACCAACGCCACCATCGCCGCCCCGCCGAACACCGCCAGGCACTGCCCGACCAGTTGCCAGGAGCCATACAAGCCCTTGCGATGGGCCGGTGCACTTTCTACTAAAAATGCCGTGGCACTCGCGTACTCACCGCCGGTAGCAAAGCCCTGGAGCATGCGCGCCACGACGATCAACAACGGCGCGCCCATGCCGATGGCGGCGTAGTTCGGCGCGAAGGCGATCAGCGCGATGGACACGGTCATCAGCCGGATAATCAACTGCATCGCCGCCTTGCGGCCTTTGCGGTCAGAGTAGATGCCCAACAGGATGCCGCCCACCGGGCGCATGAAAAAGCCCACGCCGAAAGTCGCCAGCGCCATCAGCAGCGAGGCGTATTCGTCCTCCGAGGGAAAGAACTGCCGGGCGATGATGCTGGCCAGAAAGCCATAGACGATGAAGTCATACCACTCCAACGCGTTGCCGATCACGGCCGCCACCACTTGGCGGGTGCGCGAGACACCAGGTTTTGCAGTCTGCATGAGGAACACTCCATTCAACCGATCAGGGAAAGGGTCCAGCGGCAGAAAAAGGCGTTGCTGTAGGAGCGAGCTTGCTCGCGAAGGTCGTTAACGAAGACGCAGCGCTTTCAGGGAGCCCGTGTCGCCTGTGCGGTTTTCGCGAGCAAGCTCGCTCCTACAGGTGTTCGGATCATCCAGCTGGTTTCAACCAGCTCTCGGCCAGCGCGCCCCAGTAGGCTGCGCCGGTCAGCAGGATGTCGTCGTTGAAGTCATAGGCGGGGTTGTGCACCATCGGCCGCGACACGCCGTTACCGATGAATAGGTAACTGCCGGGGCAGCGTTGCAGCATCCAGGCGAAGTCTTCGCTGCCCATCAGCGTGCGGGTGTTGCCATCCACGGCGTCGGCACCGAGCAAAGCCACGCCGACCTGGCGGGCGAATTCGGTTTCTTCGGCGTGGTTGACCAGCACCGGGTAGGCCGGGCGGTGTTCGATCTGCACGGTGCAGCCGAAGCTGGCGGCCTGGGTCTGAATGATCGCGTTGACCCGTTCCAGCATCTGTTCACGCACCTGGGGGTTGAGCGCGCGCAGGCTCAGGCGCAGCAGGGCTTGCTGGGGAATCACGTTGGCGGCTTGCCCCGCTTGCAAGGCGCCGACCGTGACCACGGCGGCTTCCTGGGTGTCGATATTGCGCGCCACCACCGTTTGCAACGCCATGACCATGCTGGCGGCAGCCACCAGCGGGTCCACGGTCAAATGCGGCATCGAGCCGTGGCCACCTACGCCTTCGAGGGTCACGGTGAGCAGGTCCTGGGAGGCCATCATCGGCCCCACTCTCAAGCCCAGATGCCCCGCCGGCAAGCCCGGCATATTGTGCATACCGAACAGCCCATCACAGGGAAAACGCTCCAGCAAGCCGTCAGCCAACATCGCCTCGGCGCCGCCCTGGCCTTCTTCGGCGGGTTGGAAAATCAGGTTCAAAGTGCCGTGAAATTGCCGCGTCGCCGCCAAGTAACGCGCGGCGCCGAGCAACATGGTGGTGTGGCCGTCATGCCCGCAAGCGTGCATGCAGCCGGCATGCTGGCTGGTGTAGGAAGCGCCGGTATTTTCGACGATGGGCAAGGCGTCCATATCGGCGCGAATGCCCAACGTGCGCGAGCTGTTGCCATTGCGCAGCACGCCGACCACACCGGTCTTGCCAATGCCGGTGTGCACCTCATAGCCCCACTCCTTGAGTGACTGTGCGACCAGCGCTGAGGTGCGGTTCTCTTCAAAGCCGAGTTCGGGATGGGCGTGGATATCGTGACGCACAGCGTGCAAGTCGCTGGCAACGTCGCTGAGCCAATCCAGGATGTGCTGGTGCGGGCGCATGGTGATTCTCCTCACAGGCGGGTGGTCCCGTTCTTGTTGGCGACACATCGACAGCTAAGCGCGATGTGCGCGTGAGGACAATCAAAGGTGGTTCCACTCTGTGGAACCTCAGGGCCGAGCCTTTTTTCGTGAGCCAACGCAGATGAACCAAATGTGGGGGCTGGCTTGCCTGCGATGACGGCGGCACAGGCACCGATGATGTTGACTGACCTGCCGCTATCGCAGGCAAGCCAGCTCCCACAGGGGAATTTGGGTGTGTCAGGGGTTGAGACGGCAGCCTTGGCGGTTGCCCATCCATCGCGCTGTATGCGTACGCCCCAACCCACTCACCGTTACTTCACTGCGCTCAGGCGTGTCGATAAATGTACTGATGGGCACGTACTGCTTCACATACCCCCGGCAATACTGCGCAGGGTTGTTGGCCACATACCGGCACGAACAATACTCCTTGGCCGTGTACGCCGCGATGATGTCGGGGAAGGCTTGCAGGTTGACGCGCTCATGCCAAACCCAGCCCAAGAGTGCGATAAACAACACCAGTAAAACGCTGATGAACGGATGACGACGGATCATGAGCGCACCGCCGCCAGCACGCGTTTGAGCAATTCGTTATGCCGGTAACTGCCATCCCGATCATCGCCGTAGCGCACGATCACCAGGTGTTCATCAGGCAGCACAAACAGCGCCTGGCCCCAGTGCCCCAACGCGGCGAAGGTGGTGGCCGGTGCGTCGGGCCAGGGTTGGGGGGCGCCGGTGTTGAGCCACCAATGACCGCCCGGCACGGCTTCATCCTGGCCGGCTTTGTAGTGGTCGAAGGGCCGGCGGTTGAAGGCGACCCAGTCCTTGGGCAGCAGTTGCCGCTCACCCCAACGCCCATCCCTTGCCATCAGTAACCCTACTCGTGCCAGATCCCGGGCCGTGAGGTAGGCATAAGACGACGCGACAAACGTCTCATCGGCATCGGTTTCCCAGGTTGCGTCGCGAATGCCCAGGGGCTGGAACAGCGCGTCCCACGGGTAGTTCATGTAGGCCTTGTGGCCGAGCATGCCCTTGAGCGCGGCGGACAGGATATTGCTGTCGCCACTGGAATAACGGAAAGCCTGGCCAGGGGCGGCGATCGCATCGGTATCCGCTGCGAATTGCGCCATGTCCGTGTGGCCACGGGTGTAGAGCATCGCCACCACCGAAGATTGCAATGGGGCGTATTCGTAGTCTTCCTGCCAATCCAACCCCGAGGCCCAGTGCAGCAGGTCGGCCATGCTCACCTTGGGGTGCTGCTTCATCGCCGGGTAGAAACGTGCAGCGGCGTCGCTGAGTTTGAAGCGGCCTTGCCCATAGGCCACGCCCAGCACGGTAGCCATCAGGCTTTTGCTGACCGACCAGGTCAGGTGCGGCGTGCTTGCGGTGGTGGGCGCCGCGTAACGTTCATAGATGATTTCGCCATCCCGAATGACCAGCAACGCATCGGTGCGAATACCGGTGCGGGTGGCATCGTCGCGGGGTGGGAAAGCGTAGGCGTCCAGGGCATCGACAGCGGGACCGGCGAGGGCTGTGCCCACGGCCCACTCCTTTTCAGGCCAGATTTCAGCGCGGGCATTCACGGTGACAAACAGCAGGGCAACGCACAACAGGCCTCGGACCATGGACGCAAACTCAAGGGGGGCATTCAAGCCCGCGAGCCTAGCTCACGCCAGTGACAGATTTGCGACAAGGGGGCTGTCATCCAACCGTCACCGTAACTTCATGGAGCTGACACCGAGGCTACATAGCCTGACTTTGGACAACAAAGTCGACTGGCCGCAACCTGGCCGGCACTCGGAGACTCGCTATGACTCAGATCGCCCGCATCAGCGACAAAGGCAATGAACGCCGTCTGCAAGCCGAACGCCTGGTAGGCGCACAGGCATTGCAGGAAGCCCAGGCCCTGCGGTTCAACGTGTTCAGCGGCGAATTCAACGCCAAGCTGAAAGGCGCGGAACTGGGTCTGGACATGGATGACTATGATGTTCACTGCAGCCATATCGGCGTGCGGGATTTGAACAGCGGTCGACTCGTCGCCACCACCCGTCTGCTCGACCACCAGGCCGCCAGCACCCTGGGCCGGTTCTACAGCGAAGAAGAATTCAGCCTGCATGGCCTGCTGCACTTGCAGGGCCCGATCCTGGAGATTGGCCGCACCTGCGTCGACCCGGCCTACCGCAACGGCGGCACCATCGCGGTGCTCTGGGGCGAGTTGGCCGAGGTGCTCAACCAGGGCGGCTACAGCTACCTGATGGGCTGCGCGAGCATCCCGATGCACGATGGCGGCATCCAGGCCCACGCGATCATGCAGCGCTTGCGCGAGCGCTACCTGTGCAACGAACACCTGCGCGCCGAACCGAAAAAACCGCTGCCGGCTCTGGACTTGCCGTCCAACGTCATCGCCGAAATGCCGCCGCTGCTCAAGGCCTACATGCGCCTGGGCGCGAAGATCTGCGGCGAGCCGTGCTGGGATGAAGACTTCCAGGTGGCCGACGTGTTTATCCTGCTC
Source organism: Pseudomonas sp. L13 (assembly GCF_009935965.1). NCBI lineage: Bacteria > Pseudomonadati > Pseudomonadota > Gammaproteobacteria > Pseudomonadales > Pseudomonadaceae > Pseudomonas > Pseudomonas sp. L13. Next base: position 49,624 of record NZ_QODJ01000029.1, on the reverse strand, counting down.
AAGCGCGACGAGTTGTGCCCGCGCTACGCGCGCCACTTCAAGGCGGCCATGTGATGAACCGCCTGCGCATTTACGGGCGCATCGCCCGCGTGCTGTTGGTGGTGGGGCTGGGGTTGAGCATGGCCAGTGTGTTCGGCCTGTTCGAGCGCCTGGGCGTGGCTAACTCGATGGTGCGGCGCCAGCGTTGGTCGCGCTTCTTTATGGCACGACTGACCAACGCCCTGCCCTTTCGCGTGACGGTGCATGGCGAGTTGCCGCAAACGCCGATGCTGTGGGTGAGCAATCATGTGTCGTGGACGGATATCCCGTTGCTGGGCATGGTGGCGCCGATGTCGTTTTTGTCCAAGGCCGAGGTGCGCACCTGGCCGGTGGCGGGCTGGTTGGCGGCCAAGGCGGGCAGCCTGTTTATTCGTCGCGGTTCAGGTGACAGCCAGTTGATCCGCAAGCAGATGACCCGTCATCTGGAGCAACAGCACCCCTTGCTGATGTTCCCCGAAGGCACCACCACTGACGGTCGCGGCCTGCGCACGTTCCACGGGCGCTTGCTGGCCAGCGCGATCGATGCGGATGTGTCACTGCAGCCGGTAGCGATTCGGTATCTGCGCGACGGCCAAGTCGACCCGCTGGCGCCCTTTATTGGCGATGATGATTTGCTCTCGCACCTGATGCGCTTGTTTTCCAATGACCGCGGCGATGTGGAGATTCATGTGCTCAAGCCGATTGCCTGCGCCGGGCAGGAACGTGCGGCGTTGGCGTATCAAGCGCAGCAGGCGGTGCAGAAGGCGTTGTTCGGGCCTGTGCCGGAGGCTGAGCAAGTGGCCGCTCGGCCTGCATTCGCAGCTTGAAGCAATGTGAACACAATCCAAATGTGGGAGCTGGCTTGCCTGCGATGGCGGTGGGTCAGCCACAGCATTCTCAACAGGTAGGCCGCTATCGCAGGCAAGCCAGCTCCCACATTCACATCTCATGTAGTCAGATGAGATTGTGCAAATTTCTGCAACTCTGGGTAGAACAGTCGAAAGTCTTCACTCAACGGCTCATACAAAACCCGCAACTCCTGCATCGCATACCCTAACTCTTCAGGCTGTGTCAGCCGCCGCGAAATCCCCCGCAGCACCTGGTCCATCACCGCAAACTCGCGGTACGAGCCCAACCAATCATCCGCCGCCATGTAGGGTGCAATCTGCGCCAGCCGCCCCGGCAACGCGGGTTCGGCCGCCAACACCCGGTACACCTGGGACGTGAAACGCTCCAGGGGCTGGTCGGCATACAGCGCCCAATCCCGCGCCAGGCAATGGTCAAAAAACACATCGAGGACGATGCCTGCATAGCGCCTGCGGGTCTGGCTGAAACGCGACAACGCCGCCCCTACCAAGGGGTGGCTGTCGGTGAACCGGTCGATGGAGCGATGCAGCTGGATCGCCGCTTCGATTTGTGGGCTGAACTGGCCCTGCAGGCGGCCTTTGACGAAGTCGCCATAGAGGCTGCCCAGCAATTGCGCAGGAAGTTGGCCGCCCAGGTGCAGATGTGCGAGATAATTCATGCCGCGCAGTCTACCACTGCCACTCTCATATCGTTATAACCCGATATACCGATTCGTCTTGGCCTCAGATCAAAATCATATTGGTGTATCGGGATATTACGATTTAAAGTTCGCCTTATCGCGATATAACGCTTTACGACACCGAGCACCCTGCCATGTCCATCGACCTCGACGAAATAATAAAAGCCCTGGCGCACCCAGTACGACGAGACATCCTCACCTGGCTAAAAGACCCGAAAGTGCAGTTCCCCGAGCAATTGCACAACCACGAATACGGCATCTGCGCCGGGCAGATCGACCAGCGCTGCGGCTTGTCGCAGTCGACCGTGTCGGCCCACCTAGCCACCTTGCAACGGGCGGGTTTGATCAGCAGCCAGAAGGCCGGGCAGTGGCACTTTTTCAAGCGCAACGAGGAAGTGATCCAAGCCTTTCTCACGGCGCTCATCACCGAACTCAGCGCGCCGTAATCACCAAGGACACGCCCCATGCCCCTCTCGCTACTCATACTGGCCCTGAGCGCCTTCGCCATCGGCACCACCGAGTTCGTCATCATGGGCTTGCTGCCCGATGTGGCGGCGGACCTGGGTGTGTCGATTCCCGGCGCCGGCTGGCTGGTGACCGGCTACGCCCTGGGCGTGGCCATCGGCGCACCGTTCATGGCACTGGCTACCGCCAAGCTGCCACGCAAGGCGGCGCTGGTAGCGTTGATGGGTATTTTCATTATCGGCAACCTGCTCTGCGCCCTGGCAAGCGACTACAACGTCCTGATGTTTGCCCGTGTGGTCACGGCGCTGTGCCACGGTGCCTTCTTCGGGATTGGTTCGGTGGTGGCGGCCAACCTGGTGCCGGCCAACAAACGTGCGTCGGCCGTGGCATTGATGTTCACCGGGTTGACCCTGGCCAACGTGCTGGGCGTGCCCCTGGGCACGGCGCTGGGCCAGCAAGCCGGCTGGCGCTCGACCTTCTGGGCGGTGACCGTGATTGGCGTGATCGCCTTGATCGGCCTTATTCGCTTCCTGCCCGCCAAGCGTGACGAAGAAAAACTCGATATGCGCGCCGAACTGGCCGCCCTAAAGGGTGCCGGTATCTGGTTGTCGTTGAGCATGACCGCGCTGTTTGCCGCGTCCATGTTTACCCTCTTTACCTACGTCGCGCCGCTGCTCGGCGATGTCACTGGCGTGTCGCCCAAGGGCGTGACCTGGACCCTGCTGCTGATCGGCCTGGGCCTCACCGTGGGCAACATCATCGGCGGCAAACTGGCGGACAAGCGCCTGGCGGCCACCCTGATCGGCGTGTTCATCAGCATGGCAGTGGTGTCCACGGTGCTGAGCTGGACCAGCGTTGCGCTGATCCCGACTGAAATCACCCTGTTCCTGTGGGCCACCGCCTCGTTCGCCGCCGTGCCGGCGCTGCAAATCAACGTGGTGACCTTCGGCAAGGCCGCGCCGAACCTGGTGTCCACCCTGAACATCGGCGCCTTCAACATCGGCAACGCCCTCGGCGCCTGGGTCGGCGGCAGCGTGATTGCCCACGGTTTCGGCCTGACCAGCGTGCCGCTGGCCGCTGCAGCACTGGCGATTCTCGCGCTGCTGGTGACCCTGATCACTTTCCGTCAGGGCGCCAATGCCGACCTGGCCCCCGCGACCCACTGATCAACTTAAAGAGAAGGTGTTTTTCCATGACGACTATTTTCGATCCGATCACACTGGGCGACCTGCAACTGTCGAACCGCATCATCATGGCACCGTTGACCCGCTGCCGCGCGGATGCCGGTCGCGTGCCCAACGCGCTGATGGCCGAATACTACGTGCAGCGCGCATCCGCCGGGCTGATCCTCAGCGAAGCCACCTCCGTAACGCCCATGGGCGTGGGCTACCCGGACACGCCGGGCATCTGGTCCAACGACCAGGTACGGGGCTGGGCCAACATCACCAAGGCCGTGCATGGCGCGGGTGGCAAGATCTTCCTGCAACTGTGGCACGTTGGCCGTATTTCCCACGAGTCCTACCTCAACGGCGAAACCCCAGTGGCCCCGAGTGCAGTCCAGGCTAAAGGCCACGTCAGCCTGGTTCGCCCGCTGGCCGACTACCCTACCCCGCGCGCCCTGGAAACCGCTGAAATCGCCGACATCGTCGACGCCTACCGCACCGGCGCCGAGAACGCCAAGGCCGCCGGTTTCGACGGCGTGGAAATCCACGGCGCCAACGGCTACCTGCTCGACCAGTTCCTGCAAAGCAGCACCAACCAGCGCACCGACCAGTACGGTGGCTCCCTGGAAAACCGTGCGCGCCTGTTGCTGGAAGTCACCGACGCCGCCATCGACGTCTGGGGCGCCGGCCGCGTAGGCGTGCACCTGGCACCGCGTGCTGACGCTCATGACATGGGCGACGACAACCTCGCCGAAACCTTCACCTACGTCGCCAGCGAACTGGGCAAGCGCGGTATCGCGTTCATCTGCTCGCGCGAAAAAGAAGGCGCGGACAGCCTTGGTCCACAGCTGAAAAAAGCCTTCGGCGGCGCATACATCGCCAACGAGCGTTTCACCAAAGACAGCGCCAATGCCTGGCTGGCGGCGGGCAAGGCGGACGCAGTGGCCTTCGGTATTCCTTTCATCGCCAACCCGGACCTGCCGGCGCGGCTGAAGGCTGATGCACCGTTGAACGAGCCGCAGCCGCAAACCTTCTATGGCAAAGGCCCGGTGGGTTACATCGACTACCCGACGCTGCCGATCTAACGTAACCCGCAAACCCAATACTGTAGGAGCGAGCTTGCTCGCGAAAAACGTCAACGATAACGCGCGCTTCCTGAATGAACGCGGCGCCTGTTAGTTTTTCGCGAGCAAGCTCGCTCCTACAGTGTAAGGGGCAAGTCTCCCTCCCACATTTGTGCCGCTTGGAAACATCGCTTCACAGAACGGCAACAATATCGCTACAAAATACTTAGCCGGCTACCTATCAACCGCCCGTCATGCCGTATATAAAGTCACCCCACAAATCAGGCAGAAGGACGATTGACCGTCCTTAGGCTTTACTGTTGACACAACGGGTTGCAATTACGCATTTTGTTTCAATTGCGCAGGCTGGGGCTCAGGCGCAGCATGTCCAGCCCTATGTCAGCCCAGCGCTCGGCGTCCTGGTGCAGTTCAAAGCTATCAGGGACCAGCAGCCACTGGCCGATCAAACCGTGGATGAAGGCATGTATGCAGACGGCCCCGCGGGTGGTGTCGAGATTTTCAGGCAGTTGCCCGCGATTGACCGCGTTACGCAGCGTCAGGCTGATACGCAGGTTGCATTCCAGGCTGTGGGTCTGGCGTTGGCGGCGCATGTCGCACATTTCATCGGTGAACTCGCACTTATGAAACAGAATCTCGTTGATGCGCCGGGTTTTCGGGTCCAGGGCCACTTCATGGTAGAGATGAATCAGCAGCTTGCGCATACAGCCCAGCGGGTCGACTTCATCCTCGCTTTCACTGGCCCGGGCCAGTTCGTCCAGAGGTTCGTGCAGCGTGTCGAGCAGGGCCTGGAGCAAATCGGACTTATTGCTGAAATGCCAATAGATAGCCCCGCGCGTCACCCCTGCCAGCGCAGCGATGTCCGCCAGGGTGGTGCGCGCCACGCCACGCTCATAAAAGGCTTGCTCGGCGGCTTGGAGAATCTGGCTGCGCGTTTCCTGAGCTTCCTCTTTGGTGCGACGAACCATGGCAGTAAAACCTCAATCAGGACACTGTGGATGGTACTTGACCACCATCTGAATAATTGTGGGACGACGCCATCATGGGCGCCGAACGTACTAGAATCGAGGCTTGCGGCGGTGCTTTGTCAACATTGCGCGAAGCCTGTCAAGAGTTTACAAACAACCATGAACGTAAGTATATTGCGTAGCAAGCTACTTATCCACTCATGGCTTGTTTTTTACCCTTCCACACTTCTTGTGCGCACTCTGCGCGCCTGACCCGAGGATCTTCATGCAACTTAAGCCAGCTGTTACCGCTCTGGTCACTGCCGTCGCCCTGGCATCGCTGCTCAGCGGATGTAAAAAGGAAGAAGCGGCACCGCCCGCTCAAACCCCTCAGGTCGGCGTGGTCACCATTCAACCGCAAGCCTATACCCTGACCACCGAGCTGCCAGGCCGCACCACGGCCTTCCGCATTGCGGAAGTTCGGCCGCAGGTCAACGGCATCATTCTCAAGCGCCTGTTCAAGGAAGGCGCCGACGTGAAGGAAGGGCAACAGCTCTACCAGATCGACCCGTCGGTGTATGAGGCCACGCTCAAAAGCGCGCAAGCCAGCCTGACCCAGACCAAGTCCATCACCGATCGCTACAAGCAATTGGTCGATGAGCAAGCCGTCAGCCGTCAGGAATACGACACTGCCGTCGCCAACCGCATGACCGCCGAAGCAAACGTTCAAACCGCCCAGATCAACGTGCGCTACACCAAGGTGTACGCGCCGATCTCCGGGCGTATTGGCCGTTCTTCGGTAACCGAAGGCGCACTGGTCAGCAACGGCCAGGCCGACGCCATGGCGGTCATTCAGCAACTGGACCCGATCTACGTCGATGTCACGCAATCTTCGGCTGAAATGCTCAAGCTGCGTCGCGACCTGGCCAGTGGCCAACTCGAAAAAGCCGGCGAAAACGCTGCCAAGGTCAAGCTGACCCTGGAAGACGGCACGGCCTACGCCCAGGACGGCAAGCTGGAGTTCTCCGAAGTGTCGGTCGACCAGACCACCGGTTCCGTGACCCTGCGTGCCGTGTTCCCCAACCCTGACCACGTGCTGCTGCCGGGCATGTTCGTGCACGCCCAGCTGCTGGCCGGTGTGAACAGCAAGGCCATCCTGGCGCCGCAACAAGGCGTGACCCGCGACCTGCGCGGCATTCCGACGGCGCTGATCGTGAACAAGGACAACAAGGTCGAGCAACGCGAACTGGTTGCCAACCGTACCGCCGGTGCCTACTGGCTGGTGGAAAAAGGCCTCAATGCCGGTGATCGCGTCATCACCGAAGGCTTGCAGTACGTCAAGCCGGGCGCCGAGGTGAAGGTCACGGAAGCCTCCAACGCCAAACCCGCCGGTACCGCTGCAGCGCCTGCTGCCGCTGCTGGTCAAGGGGAGTAATCCATGTCGAAATTTTTTATCGACCGTCCCATTTTCGCCTGGGTAATTGCCCTGGTGATCATGCTGGTCGGGGCACTCTCGATCCTGAAGTTGCCCATCAACCAATACCCGGCCATTGCGCCAACGGCCATTGATATCCAGGTGACCTACCCAGGCGCGTCCGCACAAACCGTGCAGGACACCGTGGTGCAGGTCATCGAGCAACAGCTCAACGGTATCGACAACCTGCGTTATGTCTCCTCGGACAGTAACTCCGACGGCAGCATGACCATCACCGTGACGTTCAACCAGGGTACCAACCCGGATATCGCCCAGGTTCAGGTACAGAACAAGCTGAACCTGGCCACCCCACTGCTGCCGCAAGAAGTGCAGCAGCAGGGTATCCGCGTGACCAAGTCGGTGAAGAACTTCCTGATGGTGATCGGTCTGGTGTCGGAAGACGGCAGCATGACCAAGGACGACCTCTCCAACTACATCGTGTCCAACATCCAGGACCCGATCTCCCGTACTGCGGGGGTGGGTGACTTCCAGGTGTTCGGTTCACAGTACGCCATGCGTATCTGGCTCGACCCGGCCAAGCTGAACAACTACCAGCTCACGCCAGTGGACGTCAGCAATGCCATCAAGGCTCAGAACGTGCAGGTGGCCACCGGCCAACTAGGCGGCCTGCCTGCCCTGCCCGGCACCCAGCTGAACGCCACGATCATCGGCAAGACGCGCCTGCAAAGCACCGAGGAATTCGCCAAGATCCTGATGAAGGTGAACACCGATGGCTCCCAGGTTCGCCTGGGTGACGTCGCGCGCATCGAACTGGGCGGCCAGAACTACAGCATCAGTGCACAGTTCAACGGCAAGCCGGCTTCGGGTATGGCAATCAAGCTGGCGGCCGGTGCCAACGCACTGGACACTGGCAAGGCCATCCGCGAAACAGTGAAGTCCCTGGAGCCGTTCTTCCCGCCTGGCATGAAGGCGGTGGTGCCGTATGACACCACCCCGGTCGTGACCGAGTCGATCTCCGGTGTGGTTCACACCCTGGTCGAAGCGATCGTGCTGGTGTTCCTGGTGATGTTCCTGTTCTTGCAGAACTTTCGCGCCACCATCATCACCACCATGACCGTACCGGTGGTATTGCTGGGTACCTTCGGGATCCTGGCGGCGTGCGGCTTCACCATCAACACCCTGACCATGTTCGGCATGATCCTGGCCATCGGCTTGCTGGTGGACGATGCCATCGTGGTGGTGGAAAACGTCGAACGGGTAATGGCCGAGGAGCACCTGTCGCCCAAGGAAGCAACGATCAAGTCCATGGGCCAGATCCAGGGCGCCCTGGTGGGTATTGCCCTGGTACTGTCGGCGGTACTGCTGCCAATGGCGTTCTTTGGTGGTTCCACCGGCGTGATCTACCGGCAGTTCTCCATCACCATTGTTTCGGCGATGGCGTTGTCGGTACTGGTTGCCCTGATCTTCACCCCGGCATTGTGCGCCACCATGCTCAAGCCGATTGATCCGGAAAAACACGGCCAACCCAAGCGCGGCTTCTTCGGCTGGTTCAACCGCACCTTCGATCGTGGCGTACTCAAGTACGAGCGCGGCGTGGGCGGCATGATCAAGCACAAGATCCCTGCGTTCCTGGTGTATGCGCTGATCCTGGCCGGCATGATCTGGATGTTCACCCGTATTCCAAGCGCGTTCCTGCCTGAGGAAGACCAGGGTGTGATCTTCGCCCAGGTACAGACCCCGGTCGGTGCTTCGGCTGAACGCACGCAGAAAGTCGTCGACGACATGCGCGCCTTCCTGCTGAACGACAAGGAAGGCGAGCCAGGCGAAGGCAAGGCGGTGAAGTCGGTGTTTACCGTGAACGGCTTCAACTTCGCCGGTCGTGGCCAGAGTTCGGGGCTTGCGTTCGTAATGCTCAAGCCATGGGATGAGCGTGATGCGAGCCAGTCGGTGTTCGAGGTGGCCAAGCGTGCCCAGGGTTACTTCTTCGGGGCCTTCAAGGACGCCATGGTATTTGCCATCGTGCCGCCTTCGGTACTGGAGTTGGGTAACGCCACAGGTTTCGACGTGTTCCTGCAAGACCAGGGTGGCGTCGGCCACGACAAGCTGATGGCTGCACGTAATCAGTTCCTGGGCGCGGCGGCACAAAGCAAGGTGCTGGCCGGCGTACGTCCTAACGGCGTGAACGATGAGCCGCAGTACGAGCTGACCGTTGACGACGAGAAGGCCAGTGCCCAAGGCATCAGCCTCGCCGATATCCAGCAGACCCTGGCCATTGCCTTGGGTGGTAGCTACATCAACGACTTCATCGACCGTGGTCGCGTGAAGAAGGTGTATGTACAAGGTGACGCCGCCAGCCGCATGTCGCCCGAAGACCTGGACAAATGGTACGTGCGCAGCAACGACGGGAAAATGGTGCCGCTGTCGGCTATCTCGTCGGGCCAGTGGATCTACGGTTCGCCCAAGCTTTCGCGATACAACGGTGTAGCGGCGATGGAAATCCTCGGTACCCCGGCACCGGGCTACAGTACCGGTGACGCGATGGCCGAAGTCGAACGCATTGCCAAAGAGCTGCCGGCCGGTATCGGTTATGCCTGGACAGGCCTGTCGTACGAAGAACGCCTTTCCGGTTCCCAGGCGCCAGCGCTGTACGCACTGTCGCTGCTGGTCGTGTTCCTGTGCCTGGCGGCACTGTACGAAAGCTGGTCGATCCCGATCGCGGTAATTCTGGTTGTACCTTTGGGTGTGATCGGTGCGTTGATCGCCACCAGCATGCGCGGCTTGTCCAACGACGTGTTCTTCCAGGTGGGCCTGTTGGTAACGGTGGGCCTGGCGGCGAAAAACGCCATCCTCATCGTGGAATTCGCCAAGGAACTGCACGAGCAAGGCAAAGGCATCGTCGAGGCGGCTATCGAAGCATCCCGCATGCGTCTGCGCCCGATCATCATGACCTCGTTGGCGTTCATGCTCGGCGTACTGCCGCTGGCAATCTCCACCGGCGCCGGCTCAGGCAGCCAGCACGCAATCGGTACCGGCGTTATCGGCGGTATGATCACGGCCACTGTGCTGGCGATCTTCTGGGTGCCGCTGTTCTACGCAACCGTGTCCGCCGCTGGCGAACGCAAAAAGAAAGACACCACTGAAACTCCTAAAGAGGCTGGCCAATGAGCAAGTCGCTACTTTCCCTAGCCGTCACCGCATTCGTGCTCAGTGGCTGCTCGCTGATACCTGACTATCAGCGCCCCGAAGCGCCGGTGGCCGCGCAGTTCCCGCAGGGGCCGGCGTATTCGTCGGCCCAGGCGCCGAGCCAGGCCGCTGCCGAGCAAGGCTGGAAGCAGTTTTTCCATGACCCTGCCCTGCAGCAATTGATCCAGACCGCGTTGGTGAACAACCGTGACCTGCGTGTCGCGGCGCTGAACATCGACGCCTATGCGGCGCAATACCAGATCCAACGTGCCGATCTGTTCCCGGCCGTGTCGGCCACCGGTAACGGCAGCCGCTCGCGCACCCCGGCCAAGCTGTCGCAGACCGGCGAATCGACCATCGCCAGCCAGTACTCGGCGGGCCTGGGCATCAGTTCGTATGAGTTGGACCTGTTCGGCCGCGTGCGCAGCCTCAGTGAAGAAGCGCTGCAAAAGTACTTCGCCACTGAAGAAGCGCGCCGCAGCACCCAAATCAGCCTGGTGGCCAGCGTGGCGAATGCCTACCTGACCTGGCAGGCCGACAAGGAGCTGCTCAAGCTGACCCAGGACACCCTGGGCGCATTCGAGCAGAGCTACAAGCTCACCTCGCGCAGCAATGAAGTGGGCGTGGCCTCGGCCCTCGACCTCAGCCAGGCACGCACCTCGGTGGAAAACGCCCGTGTGCAACTGGCCCGTTACACCCGCCAGGTGGCCCAGGACGAAAACAGCCTGACCCTGCTGCTGGGCACCGGCCTGCCGGCCAATATCGCCAGCAAGCCGCTGTCCGATGACCTGCTCAGTGAAGTACCGGCCGGCTTGCCCTCGGACCTGCTGCAACGTCGCCCCGACATTGTGCAGGCCGAGTACAACCTCAAGGCGGCCAACGCCAATATCGGCGCGGCCCGTGCGGCGTTCTTCCCGAGCATCAGCCTGACCGCCAGCGCCGGTACCGCCAGCCCTACCCTGGGCGGCCTGTTCAAAGGCGGTTCGGGGACCTGGGCGTTTGCCCCGCAGATCAACATCCCGATCTTCAACGCCGGTAGCCTGCGCGCAAGCCTGGACTACTCGAAGATCCAGAAAGAGATCAACGTAGCCAACTACGAGAAGGCCATCCAGACCGGCTTCCAGGAAGTCTCCGACGGCCTCGCCGCGCGTGCGACCTACAAGCAGCAACTGGATGCCCAGCGCGGCTTCGTCGAGGCTAACCAGGATTACTACCGCCTGGCCGAGCGTCGCTACCGCATTGGTGTCGACAGCAACCTGACCTTCCTCGACGCCCAGCGCCAACTGTTCAGTGCCCAGCAATCGCTGATCACCGACCGCCTGGCGCAGCTCACCAGCGAGGTCAACCTGTACAAGGCCCTCGGCGGTGGCTGGAACGAGCAGACTGCAAAGAGCGAGCCATTGAAAGAAGAAGCACCACCGTTGAAGTTGTTCTGATAGCACTTATAAAAAGCCCACCTTCAAGGTGGGCTTTTTATATGTAACACCTTATTTTTTTAAAACTTTAATAATAACGTCTACCCACCCCACAACCCTTGAGTTAAACCCCGTCGTTTTCCGCCCAGAATTCGTCTGATTCAACTTTTACGACATATCCATCCCGATCCAAGTAGCTGAATTTGAAAGACGCTTTTATATGCTGCTTTCCATCATTAAAAGTAACACTCTGAACCTTGAGTAAACCGTTGCCGAACGCATCCCCCCCTATACCGCCATTGGGCCGCCCTTCACCATAGATAGCTGCAACCTCCCAATCGCCATCAAAAGGACTTTTAATTTCATAGCTTTTCTGCTCAAGTGCGAGCGTGGCTGTCAGGCTGACAGCAGGGACTCTGTTAGCACCTGTATCCTCCCCAAAAAAAGCTTCAATTACTGACCGCCAGGAGTCAATGTAAAAATTCAGCCATTGCGTCTTTAACACTTCCTCGGGTTGCCCTGCCCTTGTAACCCGCAACTCTATGTTGCCATGAGAGCTACTCACCGACTTGCGAGTTTTCCCGAACGTATCTAGATCGTCTAACGAAACTTTTTTAGTACTGGGTATAGTCATTTCGATTTCTCCTGAAGAGTAGGTCTGCGAACGCTCCCAAACCATCGTCGAGCATTAACTCTACAGCGGCAAAACCTCACCCTCTACTGTAAAACTTGACAGCTTGACAATGGCAGATCGCCCAAAACTCCTCTTGAGCGGAGCCACATTTATGCTTGGCCTGGCTCCCCCGATGCCCGGTAACTTACGTTCGATCATCGCCCACAACCCGCCTTCCCCTACTTTCATCGCCCCCGCACCGCCGCGCAACATGGCCGCCACCTGCATAAACCCAATAACAACAGGTCCACACCATGAGCACTTTCCAACCGCGTCAGCTGTTGCTGGCGGCTGCTGTCGCCAGTTCTGCCCTGCCCGTTTTCGCCCAGGAGCACGGCTTTCTCGAAGACGCCATCGCCAACCTCAACCTGCGTAACTTCTTCTTCAACCGCAACTTCACCAACCCGACCAAAGCCCAGGGTGGCGCACAGGAGTGGACGCAAAGTTTCATCCTCGACGCCAAGTCCGGGTTCACCCAGGGTACAGTCGGTTTTGGTGTGGACGTGCTGGGCTTGTACTCGCTCAAGCTCGATGGCGGGCGTGGCACGGGCGGCACGCAGTTGCTGCCGCTGGACCATGACGGCCGGCCAGCCGATGAGTTTGGCCGGCTGGGCGTGGCATTCAAGGCGCGCTTTTCCAAGACCGAGCTGAAGGTGGGCGAATGGATGCCGGTGCTGCCGATCCTGCGCTCCGACGATGGTCGCTCCTTGCCACAGACCCTGCGTGGCGGGCAGATCACCTCGAAGGAAATCGACGGCCTGACCCTCTATGGCGGCCAATTCCGCGCCAACAGCCCGCGGGACGACGGCAGCATGAGCGACATGTCGATGGTCGGCAAAACCGCCTTCACCTCCGACCGCTTCAATTTCCAGGGCGCCGAATACGCATTCAACGACAAACGCACCCAAGTCGGCGTGTGGAATGCCCAGCTCAAGGACATCTACAGCCAGCAGTTCGTCAACCTGATCCACAGCCAGCCCGTAGGCGACTGGACCCTGGGCGCCAACCTGGGCTTCTTTTACGGTAAGGAAGACGGCAGCGCTCGCGCCGGAGACCTGGACAACAAAACCTGGTCCGGTTTGTTCTCAGCCAGGTACGGCGGCAACACCTTCTACGTCGGCCTGCAAAAACTCACCGGCGACAGTGCCTGGATGCGCGTCAACGGCACCAGCGGCGGCACACTGGCCAACGACAGCTACAACTCCAGCTACGACAACGCACAGGAAAAATCCTGGCAAGTGCGCCACGACTACAACTTCGCCGCCCTCGGTGTACCGGGCCTGACCCTGATGAACCGCTATATCAGCGGCAGCAACGTGCACACCGCCACTATCACCGACGGCAAGGAATGGGGCCGCGAGACCGAAGTGGGCTATACGGTGCAGAGCGGCACCCTGAAAAACTTCAACGTGCGCTGGCGCAATTCGAGCATGCGCAGGGATTACAGCAACAACGAGTTCGATGAGAACCGGTTGATCGTCAGCTATCCGATCAGTCTGTTATAGAGACGCCGTGCATCAGGCACGTCAAAATCCGGACCTGCGGCAAGCCCTTGCATCTGCCTGTCAAAGCACGGGGCATGCCGCTCCCCCCGCCTACCCGAGCGTGCGCAGCGTTTAACCGCTGTGCACCGGTCATCAAGCAATGTTTCCAACACGGGATGCCTGATTACTCTCATAACCAGGGTACATCCAGCACCAATAAATGAAGGAACGATTACCCTCACAGTTACCACTCATGGATGCCTGACCTTCGTACAAACGAAAGCTTGGAAAAACCACCAACATCAAATAAGCAGATGGCTATCCAATGAACTCAGTAACCCCTCCAATCGCCCCTCCAACGACTCCCGTACCCTCCAGCCCAACCAACTCGGCAGCCCCCACCAGTGGCACTTGGGTTCGCTCAACGACACACATGCTGGTGGATGACGGCAACCTGAGGGCCAGCCAGGAAACCTTAAAGTCCCATAGGGATCCCAATAACCTACGGCTCGTGGGTAACATCTTGACCCTCGAAACAGGAGACGCTTGGGACAAGATCCATATCAGTCAACGCCCGGACGGCCAACTTAACGTGAAGGTCAACGATAGGACTTACACCTTCAACGGCAATCCGCCTTCAGACAAAGGCGCTCGGCCTCCGTTCTTCGAACTGAACATCAAAACCGGCGGGGGCAACGACAACATAATCCTGGACCCCAATGTCACCGCCACCGTGAAAATCGAGTCGGGGGACGGTGATGACACTATTAAAGCCGGAGGAGGCGATACCGATATTTTCGCAGGCCGCGGAGACGATCATGTCCACCTTGGCAGTGGCACCAGCTATGTAGAAGGTGGCGAGGGTGACGACACCATCATAGGCGGTACCGGTGACGCAGTGATGTACGGAAACAACGGCAAGGATAAGCTGTACGCAGGTGCCGGATCGACCACAAAAACCAATTACCTGGACGGTGGTGATGGCGACGACGAGCTGTACGCGGGTAATGGCCACACGGTAATCAATGGCGGCCTGGGCGACGACCAACTGGTCGCTCATGACAACACCACGATCTATACCGGAAAAGGGTTCGATACCGTATGGGCCAATAGGACCAAAGCACGCATCTACGCACAAAGCGAAGATCGCCTGGTAGGCGCAGGGCAGTCCGATACCACAGTGGTGACGCCAAGCGATGCGGGTCGCAAAGCCTTTAGTGTCGTGGGGTCCGATTCGTTCAAACAACGGGTCGAAGACGATCTGGAGCTACTGCGTGCCTCACCCGCAGGCCAGAAGATGCTGGAGGAGCTGGATAAAGCGGCCGAGCGAAATGATGCTCCAATCACTATCGAGGAGGGTGAAGGCAACGCCTACACGTTCGGCTCCAGCGAATTGCAAAAACTCAGCCCAGAAGAGCAAAGCGCTATCAGCCAGGATGACCCGAGAAAGGGCGGTATGATAGATGGAGTGCCCGGTGCCCGCGCAGACCAAGGCAAAGTTACATACAACCCAGCCGTAACGATGACCCCCGCGGGGACGGTGTCTCCTATAGTCCAGTTCTACCATGAGCTGTCGCATGCCTGGAACGGCGCCAACGGTACAACGCTGGACGGCACCACCGATGGCCAGGCAAATGCTGAATTGCAGGCCGTAGGACTGCCAACTGATGCGCCACCTTTTGACTTCGATAACGATCCCTCAACCCCACCGACCTCCACCAACCCGTCTCCGCTAACCGAGAACGCATTGAGAACGGAAATGGGCAGACCACTGCGAACAAGTTACCTCTGATACCAGCAAGTGAAGTCGCACTGGGCTAAAGAAAGATTCAGGCAGTCTGTGCATGGATTTTTTCAGATGCAAATGTCCTGTATCGTGCGCGCCTGCCGCTGCTGATTCGCCCAGCAGCGGCCACTATTCGAGCCCGTGCACACTATGAAATCCATCGCCATCGCAATGGCCCTGGCGTTGAGCCTCAGCGGTTGCATCGGCCCGCCCCTTGCCCTGACACCTCAAACCGAACAGCGCCTGCAGACCCTGGCGCCGATCCGTTTCCTGGTGACCTTCGACGACGGCCCAAGCGCCTCTGGCTACAACAATCCGAGCCGTTCGGTAGTGGCCGACCTGGCCAATAACCCGGTGTTACCGGGGATCAAGGCGGTGTTCTTCCTGCAGACCGAAGCCACTCGCGCAGGCGGCAGTTCTCGGGGGCGCAAGACCATGGAGCGTGAATTCGCCGCTGGCCATGTCCTGGCCTTCCACACTGCTACCGCGTTTCACACCAATCATCGCTGGTTGAACGACGCCACGCTGGAACACACCCTTACCGAAGGCGCCGCAGACATTGCCGCCATCACGGGCGCTCCCCCCGTGCTGGTACGCCCGCCCTTCTGGAACTACGACAAGCGTACCTTCTCCGCCTACCAACGCCACGGCATGCAGGTACTGCTGACGGACTTGAGTGCCAATGACGGCAAGATCTGGGGCTTCAATGCCAGCCCGCGTCGGCGGGCCAACCTGTATCGACAATTGTCGGTGGTGCGCGAGCGTATTGCCGTAGGTGAACTGCCGACGGTGGAGGGGGTGATCCCGGTGGTGGTGACCTTCCATGACATCAACCGCTACACCGCGCGGCACATGCAGGAGTACTTGCAGATCCTGATGGACAGCGCGCGGGTCAACGGATTGAAGACCGCGGCAGAGCCGTTCTATACCGACCACGCCGCGCTGGAACGCGCGGCGCTGGCCCGTACGGTCAAGGATGTGAACGAGCCCGTGCATTTGCCGGGGGTGTGGAATTGGCTGTGGGATGCTGATTCCCACTGATACCTGAGTCAGGTGGAGCTCCCACATTTAGATCGTATTCCAGCTCAGGTCTCGCGGGACTCCACGCCCAACTCATCCCACACTGACTCAGCCAGGTGAAACGTCGCATTCGCTGCCGGGATCCCGCAGTAGATTGCACTCTGCATCAGCACTTCCTTGATCTCGGCACGGGTCACGCCGTTGCTGGCGGCGGCGCGCAGGTGCAGTTTCAGTTCTTCACTGCGGTTCATGCCGATCAGCATCGCGATGGTGATCAGGCTGCGGGTGTGCCGAGGCAAGCCAGGGCGGGTCCAGATGTCACCCCAGGCGTGGCGGGTGATCATTTCCTGGAACTCGCTGTTGAACTCGGTCAGGGCATTGAGGCTGCGGTCGACATGGGCATCGCCCAGTACTTCGCGGCGCACGTTCAGGCCCTCGGCGTAACGTTGTTTCTCGTCCACAAACAGCTCCTCAGCGGGCCAGCAAAAATTCGATCACCCGGTCGCTGAACGCAGCACCGGCCTGAACGTTGGACAGGTGCGCCGCATAGAACTCGGCATATTCAGCACCCCGCACATGGCTCTGGATAAAGTGGCCACCGGCCGGCGGCGTCACCGCGTCTTCGGTGCCGGCAATCACTAGGGTCGGCACCTTGATCGAGGACAATTGCTCACGGAAATCCGCATCGCGCACGGCGCCGCAGTTGGCGGCATAACCCAAGGGCGACGTGGCCGCGAGCATATCGGTGATCTGCTTGGCCTGGTGCGGGTTGGCAGCGGCGAAATCTGCGGTGAACCAGCGCGCAATCGACGCATCGCGCAGCGCCACCATCGCGGCTGCGCCATCACGCAGGACCATGTCGATACGCGGGTTCCACACCTCGGGCGTACCGATCTTGGCCGCGGTATTACACACCACCAGGCGTTGCAGGCGCTCGCCGGCATGAATGCCCAGCCATTGGCCGATCAAGCCACCCATGGACAGCCCGCAAAAATGCGCCTTCTGGATATCCAGCGCATCCAGCAGTGCGATCACGTCTTGGCCCAACTGCTCGATGCTGTAGGGCCCCTCGGTCACCAGGGATTGGCCGTGGCCACGGGTGTCGAAGCGCAGTACGCGAAAATGCTCGGTGAAGGCTGGAATCTGGATATCCCACATATGCAGGTCGGTACCCAGGGAATTGGACAGCACCAATACCGGTGCGTCGGTGGGCCCCTCGAGTTGGTAATGCAGTTCGCCCTCGGCGAGTTGTACAAAAGCCACAGCGGTCTCCTCAGGCAGTCAAAGCAAAATGTTCGGTCACTGCACGCGTAACCCAGGTGGACGCCTGGCCCAGGTAGTGGGCCGGGTCGAGCAGGCGGTCCAGTTCAGCCGCTGACAGCTCGGCAGTGACGTGCGGCTCCTCCGCCAGCACCGCGCGCAAATGGCGCTGCTCGGCGACCGCACGTTTGCAGCACTGCTCCAGCAGATGGTGCGCGGTGTCACGGCCCAAGCGTTGGGCGAGCACGATACTCACCGCTTCGGCCAGCACCAGGCCCTGGGTCAGGTCGAGGTTCTGTGCCATGCGCTCGGCATTCACTTCCAGTCCTTCACTGACTAGCAATGCCTGGTGCAAGGCACCGGAGACCAAGCGGCAAATCTCGGGCAGGGTTTCCCATTCGGCGTGCCACAAGCCCAGGCTGCGTTCGTGTTCTTGGGGCATGGCGCTGAACATCGTTGCCACCAGGCCCGGTACGCGGGTGGCTGCGCTGATCAACACTGCGGCGCCCACCGGGTTGCGTTTGTGCGGCATGGTGGACGAACCGCCCTTGCCCGGCGCCGAAGGCTCGAACACTTCCGCCGCTTCGGTCTGCATCAACAGGCTGATATCGCGGCCCAACTTGCCGAGGCTGCCGGCGATCAGGCCAAGCAGGCTGGCAAATTCCACCAGGCGGTCACGCTGGGTGTGCCAGGGTTGTTCCGGCAAGCCCAGTTGCAACTCGGCGGCCAAGGCTTCGGCCACGGGCATGGCGTGTTCGCCGAGCGCCGCCAAAGTGCCCGACGCGCCGCCAAATTGCAGCACCAACAAGCGTGGTTTCAATTCGGCCAGGCGCTGGCGACTGCGCGTCACCGCGCCCAGCCAACCGGCGATTTTCATCCCCAGGGTGACCGGCGTCGCGTGCTGCAACCAGGTGCGCCCGGCCAACGGCACGGTGGCGTAACGCTGGGCCTGGGCGGCCAAGACCTCACCTAGGCGAGCCAGGTCGGCCTCGATCAATTCCACCCCACGGCGCAGTTGCAGCACCAGGCCGGTGTCCATCACGTCCTGGCTGGTTGCGCCCAGGTGCACATAACGCTCGGCGTCGGCGTCCTCACTGGCGATCAACTTGCCCAACGCCTTCACCAATGGAATCGCAGAGTTGCCCGCCGTGGCAATCGCGCTGCCAAGGGCATCCACGTCATACAGCGACGCCAGGCACGCCTGGGCAATCGGTGCGACGGCGGCCCGGGGAATCAACCCGACCCGCGCCTGCGCCCGGGCCAGTGCAGCTTCGAAATCCAGCATGCCCTGCAAGCGTCCCTGGTCACAGAACACGTCGGCCATGCTGTCAGCGGTGAAATAAGCGTCGAACAGTTGATTGCTCGTGCGCAACGTCATAACTCATCCCTTACAGATCGTGATGCAGGTACGCCGCCTGTTTCGGCAAGCGCAAGCTGAACAGGAAGGCCACCGCCATCATCGCGGTGACGTACCAATAAAAGGTGTTTTCCATGCCGATGGATTTGAGGCTCAGCGCAACCACTTCTGCCGAACCGCCAAACACCGCGTTAGCCACCGCATACGCCAGGCCCACGCCCAAGGCACGCACCTGCGGCGGGAACATCTCCGCTTTGACCAGGCCGCTGATGGAGGTGTAGAAGCTGACAATCGCCAAGGCCAGAGTGATCAGCACAAATGCCAGAAACGGGCTGGTCACGGTTTTCAAGGTCAGTAGGATCGGCACGGTAAACAGCGTGCCAAGGCCGGCGAACCAGAGCATCGAATTACGTCGGCCGATCTTGTCGGCCAACATGCCGAACAACGGCTGCATGCACATATACAGAAACAGCGCGCCGGTCATGATGTAGCTCGACGTCTTGGCGTGCATACCCACGGTGTTCACCAGGTACTTCTGCATGTAGGTGGTGAAGGTATAGAAAATCAGCGAGCCGCCGGCGGTGTAGCCCAGCACCGTAATGAAAGCTTTGCCGTGGTCGCGAAACAGCGCAACGATACTGCCGGCGTCCTTGTCTTCGCGCATTTCCTTGCTGGTGGTTTCTTTGAGGGTGCGACGCAGCAGCAGGGAGATCACGGCAGCGATGGCACCGATCACAAACGGAATGCGCCAGCCCCAGGCGCGCAGTTCTTCTTCGGTGAGGAGCTGTTGCAGGATCACCACCACCAGCACCGCCAGCAACTGGCCGCCGATCAGGGTCACGTACTGGAACGAGGCGAAGAAGCCACGCTGGCCCTTGAGCGCGACTTCACTCATGTAGGTGGCCGTGGTGCCGTATTCGCCGCCCACCGACAAGCCCTGGAACAGTCGTGCCACCAGCAGCAGCGCCGGGGCCCAGGCACCGATGTCGTTATAGGTGGGCAGGAAGGCGATGACCAGGGAGCCGCCGCACATCATCAGCACCGAGATCATCATCGAGTTCTTGCGCCCGTGCTTGTCGGCCACCCGGCCAAACAACCAGCCGCCAATCGGGCGCATCAGGAACCCGGCGGCAAACACACCGGCGGTGTTGAGTAACTGCACCGTGGGGTCGTCCGAGGGGAAAAACGCCGGGGCAAAATAAATCGCACAGAAGGCATAGACGTAGAAGTCGAACCATTCGACCAGGTTGCCGGAGGACGCACCGACAATCGCAAAGATCCGTTTGCTGCGTTCTTCTCCGGTGTAGTGGCTGGTTTTTGTTGTCATGTTTTTTTACTCAGTGGGAACGGTTATAGCCTAGACATACTTTGCAACAATCCTGTTCCGCAAGCAGACTTTTGGATAGGTGGGGCCTGAACCTCATCCCTGTAGGAGCGAGCTTGCTCGCGAAAAACCTGAGAGCGCCGCGTTCATTCAAGCTGACCGCGTTATCGTTGGCGATTTTCGCGAGCAAGCACGCTCCTACAAGGACCGGTCAATAGTCGAAGAACACCGTTTCCTTATCTGTGCCCTGCAAAATCACATTCCACTGATAAACCCCTGCCGCATCCGCCTTGGCAATCAGGGTGCTACGACGTTCGGCCGGTACACACGCCAGCAACGGGTCATCGCCATTGAGCGCCTCACCGTCAAAATAAATCCGCGTCAGCAAGTGCTTCACCAACCCACGGGCAAACACCAGCACCACCAAGTGCGGCGCCTGGGTGGTGCCCTTGAGCCCCGGCACACTGCCCGGCTTGATGGTGGTAAAGCGAAAACGCCCTTCGGCATCCACCGGCACGCGGCCGAAGCCTTCGAAGTTCGGGTCGAGCGCTTTGTCCTGCTCGTCTTCCGGGTGGGCATATTTGCCGGCGGCATTGGCCTGCCAGACTTCCAGCATGGCGTCGTTGACGACATCACCGTTGCCGTCCACCACTTGCCCGCTGATTGCCACGCGTTCGCCGAGGGTGGCGGTGACGGTCAGGTCTTCACGGTTCAGCCAGGTCAGGCCAATGTGGTAATACGGCCCGACGGTGTGGGACGTGGTCGCGTTGAGTGTCATCTCATTTCTCCATCGGCGTGGCGTCGCGGCCACGCAGGACGATGTCCCAGCGGTAGCCGAGGGCATAGGAAGGAATGGTTTTTTCCAGGTCGAAACTGGCGATCAAGCGTTGCTTGGCGCTGGTGTCCGGCACGCAGTTGTAGATCGGGTCGTACTCCAGCAACGGATCGCCCGGGAAATACATTTGCGTCACCAAGCGCGTCAGCACGCTGGGGCCGAACAGCGAAAAGTGGATATGCGCCGGGCGCCACGCGTTGTGGTGGTTGCCCCACGGGTAGGCGCCAGGCTTGATGGTCTGGAACTGGTACCAGCCGTCGGCGTCGGTGACGGTGCGCCCGGTGCCGGTGAAATTAGGGTCCAGCGGCGCATCGTGCAGGTCACGCTTGTGGTTGTAGCGGCCAGCGGCGTTGGCCTGCCAGATCTCCACGAGGATGCCCGGCACTGGCAATCCGTTTTCGTCCAGCACGCGGCCATGGATGATGATGCGCTCGCCTTGCGGCTCGCCCTCATGCTGGGCCGTCAGGTCGTTGTCCTTGTCATTGATCCGTTCGGCGCCGATGGTCGGGCCGGTGATTTCCGACAAGGAATGGGGCAGGAACACCAAAGGCTGGGACGGCGAACGCAGGTTCGTCGACTGGTAGGCCGGGTGCAGGTAATCAGGCTGGGTGCCCGCTTGCGGGCGCCGGTAACCGGGCTTGTCACTCATGGAGCAATCCTCTTTTAGTTATCAGACGCGTTCAATCGCCAGGGCCAGGCCTTGGCCAACGCCAACGCACATGGTCGCCAGGCCTTTGCGGCCGCCGGTTTTTTCCAATTGGTGCAGGGCCGTCAGCACCAACCGCGCACCACTCATTCCCAGGGGATGGCCGAGGGCAATGGCGCCGCCGTTGGGGTTGACCTGCGGCGCATCGTCGGCAATGCCCAGTTCGCGCAGCACCGCCAGGCCTTGGCTGGCGAAGGCTTCGTTGAGTTCGATCACATCAAAGTCAGTGACCGCCAACCCCAGGCGCTCCACCAGCTTGCGCACCGCCGGCACCGGGCCGATGCCCATCACTCGCGGGGCGACACCGGCACTGGCCATGCCCAGCACACGGGCGCGGGCGGTGAGGCCGTGTTGCTTGACGGCCTCGGCGCTGGCGAGAATCAACGCGGCGGCGCCATCATTGACCCCCGAAGCGTTGCCGGCGGTGACGGTCTTGTCCGCACCGTTGACCGGCTTGAGCTTGGCCAAGGCTTCCAACGTGGTGTCCCGTGGATGCTCATCGTGTTCCACCAGGGTTTCGCCTTTTTTATGGGCGACCCGCACCGGTACGATTTCCTCCGCAAAAAAACCGGCAGCCTGGGCGGCGGCGGTGCGTTGCTGGCTGCGCAGGGCGAAAGCGTCCTGGTCGGCGCGGGAAACCTGGTAGTCATCGGCGACGTTATCGGCGGTCTGCGGCATGGCATCCACGCCGTACTGGGCCTTCATCAGCGGGTTGATAAAGCGCCAGCCAATGGTGGTGTCTTCCAACTTCATGTTGCGCGAGAACGCCGCGTCGGCCTTGCCCATCACAAACGGAGCGCGGGACATCGACTCGACGCCACCGGCAATCGCCAGCTCCATTTCACCGCTGGCAATCGCGCGAAAGGCAGTGCCGATGGCGTCCATGCCCGAGGCGCACAGGCGGTTGAGGGTCACGCCGGGAATGCTTTCCGGTAGCCCCGCCAGCAGCAACGCCATGCGTGCCACGTTGCGGTTATCTTCACCGGCCTGGTTGGCGCAGCCGAGGAAGACTTCGTCTACGGCGCTCCAGTCCACCGACGGGTTGCGCTCAATCAGCGCCTTGATCGGCAGCGCCGCCAGGTCGTCGGCACGCACCGTGGACAGGCCTCCGCCGAAACGGCCGATAGGCGTGCGAATGGCATCACAGATATAAACCTCGCGCATCAGGCTTCTCCCGGTGCTTGGCCGTGGGCAGCCGCGGTGCGCGCTTCGAGGTCACGCAGGGCGGTCAGTTCGGTCTCGGTGGGCTCAGCGGTGGTGCTCACCTGGTCGGCAAAGCGAATCGCCCAGCCGGTGGCGGCGACCACTTGCTCGCGGGTCACGCCCGGATGCAGCGCAGTGACCACGAACTCATGGCTGCCCTCCTCCGGCTCCATGATGCAAAGGTCGGTAATGATGCCCACAGGGCCGGCGCCGGGCAGGCCCAGACGCTTGCGTGAGTCGCCACCTTCGCCGTGCCCCACAGAGGTGATGAAATCGAGTTTGTCGACGAACGAACGGGACGACTGCTTCAGGATGATCAGCACGCTCTTGGCGGAACCGGCGATTTCCGGCGCGCCACCGGCACCCGGCAAACGCACTTTGGGCTGGTGATAATCACCGACCACGGTGGTGTTGATATTGCCGAAACGGTCGACCTGGGCCGCGCCGAGAAAACCGACATCAATACGCCCGCCCTGCAGCCAGTAGCGAAAAATCTCACCGGTGGGCACCACGGTGTCGGCGGTCTCCGCCAGCTCGCCATCACCGATGGACAGCGGCAATACGCTGGGCTTGGCCCCAATCGGGCCCGACTCGTAGATCAGCACCACATCCGGCGAAGACGTCAGGCGCGCCAGGTTGGCGGCCTTCGATGGCAGGCCGATGCCGACGAAGCACACCGAGCCGTTCTTGAGGCGGCGTGCGGCGGCGACGGTCATCATTTCATTAGTGGAGTAAGCCATTACTTAGCCTCCTGCGCGGTGGCCAGCTTGGCCTGGAATTCACTGAAGTCGGCAGTGCCATGGATATATTCGTCGATCCAGGCGGTAAAGGTCCCACGGTCGCGGGCAATCGGGTCCCACGCCTGATAGAAGCGGTTATCCCGCTCGTTGTAGCCGTGCGCGTAGGACGGATGGGCACCACCGGGTACGTGGCACACCGCCGTCAGCGCCCAGGTTGGCAGCACGCAGCTGTTCATCGGCGCATTCAGGTCGTCGACGATTTCCTCGACGGTGACGATGCAGCGCTTGGCCGCCAGGGCCGCTTCCTTTTGCACCCCCAGAATGCCCCAGAGCAGCACGTTGCCTTTGCGGTCGGCTTTCTGCGCGTGAATCACGGTTATGTCCGGACGCACCGATGGCACTGCCGCCAGCACTTCACCGGTGAAGGGGCAAGTGACGGTCTTGATCAGCGGGTTGACCTTGGGCAAGTCGGAACCTGCGTAGGCACGCAACACGGCGAACGGCAGGCCCGAGGCACCGGCGACGTAGGCATTGGCCAGGTCGGCGTGGCTGTGCTCTTCGATCTCCAGCGCTTGCGGCCATTGTTTCTCTACCGCGTCACGCAGGCGATGCAGGGAACCCACGCCCGGGTTGCCGCCCCAGGAGAAAATCAACTTGCGTGCACAGCCGGCACCGATCAACTGGTCGTAGATCAGGTCAGGCGTCATGCGCACCAGTGTCAGGTCTTTCTTGCCCTGACGAATGATTTCATGGCCTGCGGCCGTAGGGATCAGGTGGGTGAAGCCTTCAAGGGCGACGGTATCGCCGTCGTTCACGAAGCGCTTGACCGCATCACGCAGGGTGAGAATTTCAGCCATGGGGTTGGGCTCCCGGTGTTGATCGAAAAAGGCGCTGAGGTGGCGCCGAAGTGCTTGAAGGTTAAGCCGGGGCAATAGTCCAAACAATCCGATAATCGACTGAGTGTTCGATTATCGAACCGATTGTTGCCTAGCTAATCTTCTGATCAAACGCCATTCATAGGTGACTGGCGCCAAGCCCTTTGTAGGAGCGAGCTTGCTCGCGAAAAACTCAAAGGCGCCGCGCTCATTCAGGAAGCACGCGTTATCGTTGACGTTTTTCGCGAGCAAGCTCGCTCCTACATGTTCAAACAGTACCGGGGCTCAGGTCGCATCGGCATGGCTGACCATGCCCTTGATCACCACCGCTGCCGTGGCCAATGCCGCCGGAATCACCAACGCCGTGAGCACCTGCTCGAAGTTCCAGCCCAGGCCCAGCAAGGTAGCGCCCATCCACGCCCCCAGGATCGCGCCGAAGCGGCCGATGCCGAGCATCCACGACACCCCGGTGGCACGGCCCTGAGTAGGGTAGAAACGTGCCGCCAGAGACGGCATCGCCGATTGCGCACCGTTGACGCACATCCCGGCAACCAGCACCAGGGTAGCCAACAGCGTGATGTTGCCCAGGCTCTGCCCCACTGCGTAGGCAAACACCCCTGCCAGCAGATAGAAAGTGCCGATCACTTTGTGCGGGTTGAACCGGTCCATCGCCCAGCCGACGCCCACCGCGCTCAGCACCCCACCAAACTGGAACAGCGCGCCGATGAACGCGGCCTGCTCCATGCTCGCGCCACTGTCGCGCATCAAGGTGGGGAGCCAACTGGTCAGCAGGTAAACGATCACCAGGCCCATGAAATACGTGAGCCACAACAGCAAAGTGCCAGCGCTGTAGGTGCCCGAGAAGATCACCGCGAACACATTGCGGGCCTTGACGGTTTTTTGCTCCGGCACGCTGAAGTGAGTGGCCTGGGCGACGATGCTTGGCTCGATAGGGGCCAGGGTCTTGCGCACCTTGTCGGTGCCGCGATTGCGCACCACCAGGTAACGCGCCGATTCCGGCAGCCAAACCAACAGCACCACCGCCAGGATCAACGGCAGGATGCCGCCGATCAGCAACAGGCTGTGCCAGCCGAACGCGGGGATCAGCTTGGCCGAAATAAACCCGCCCCCGGCCATGCCCAGGTTGAAGCCACAGAACATGCTGGTCACTAACAAGGATTTATGCCGCTCGGGGGTGTATTCAGAGAGCAAGGTGGTGGCATTCGGCATGCCGGCGCCCAGGCCCAGGCCGGTGAGAAAGCGCAGTACCAGCAACTGGTCGACATTTGTGCTGTAAGCCGACGCCAGGCTGAACGCACCAAACACCAACACCGCGCCGACCAGCACGACTTTGCGGCCAAAGCGGTCGGCCAGCGGGCCGGAACCGAGTGCGCCAAACACCATGCCGATCAACGCGGCGCTCATCACCGGGCCGAGGCTGGCGCGGTCGATGCCCCAGTCCTGGGACAGCGCGGGCGCGATAAAGCCCATGGCGGCCGTGTCGAGGCCGTCGAGAAAGACAATCAGGAAACACAGGATCACGACGCGCCACTGATAGCGCGAGAGTGGCTGGGTGTTGATAAAGGACTGTACGTCCAGAGTGGTACCGACAGAAGGCTGATTCATTATTTTTATTCCACACCGATGGCGGGCTGACGGCCTGGGGCCGTCGTTCTTATTGGGCAGCTCCTCAGAGCGCTGCCGCACATTAATAAGCCAAGGGAAACACCGTCAATCGAGCGAGCCGGGATCTGTGCGGTCACCGAACAGCTTAGGCAAACAGTTGCGCACTCAGCTCGCGGCTGGCGCTGAGCATGCTCGGCAAAAAGCGCTGCTCCAACTCGCTGCGGCTGACCCGCCCGGCGTGGGTGCTGACATTCAGCGCGGCCAACACCTGGCCAGACGCGTCATACACCGGTACCGCGATGGAACGCAGGCCCTGCTCCAGTTCCTGGTCGACAATGCACCAGCCCTGCTGACGCACCTGTTGCAGGCATTCGAATAACGCTTGCGGCGTGGTCAGGGTGCGGCTGGTCTTGGTTTGCAGGTCGGCATGGTCGAGGTAATCCTGCAGCGAGGCATCGTCGAGGGCGGCCAGCAGAATGCGGCCCATGGACGTGCAATACGCAGGCAAGCGCCCGCCTACCGACAGGTCAACCGAGATCAGGCGCTGAGTGGTGGCGGAGCGGGCGATATAGAGAATGTCATCGCCTTCCAGGGTCGCCATGTTGCAGGCTTCATGCAGTTGCTCGCTCATGCGGTCCAGATAAGGCTGGGCCGACACAGCCAGCGGTGTGGACGACAGATAGGCGTGACCGAGGGTCAGCACCTTGGGCAACAACGAATAGGTGCGCCCGTCCGTGGTGGCATAGCCGAGCTTGATCAAGGTATGCAGGCAACGGCGCACGGCGGCGCGGGGAATTTCCGTGCGGTGGCTGATCTGGGCGATGGTCAGGTGACGCTTGCGCTCCTGGAACGCCTGCACCACGGCCAGGCCACGGGCCAGGGACGTCATGAAATCCGGATCACCGGTGAACGCCTGGATACGCTTGGCCGGAGAAGCCACGATCGGCGGCGCCACTGATGCAAAGGAGTTGCGCAATTGATCGTTCATTTCAAAGGGCCTTCTCTTGTTATCACCACGGGAGGTTGGCGGCTATTACAAGCCGTGCCGGTCGCACCGCACAAGCCAGCGGCGGCAACATTGGGCGATTATCGGACGATCATGCGATTATCGCAATTTGGCGCCAGCCCCACCCGCTAACGTTTCAGATTTGCCTGATGCACCTGCAAAGTGCGCACGCTTACCCTGCCAACAGAATGAATACAGACATGAAGATGACGGCGTTCACAAATAAGGCGGCGGTATGTAACAAACTCCAGACACGTCGTTGACGCTTTTTAACTTCATGATGATAGTGTTATTCAAATGCGCCGCTATAATGCAACCCGTGCAGAGGTCAGCCCGGTATCACCATCGGGAGTGGAGCTCACCAGGCATTGCAGGCTGCGGGCAACGCCGGTCACAAGTACTCGCTTAAAAGAACGGCCCTCAGGCCCGTGTACCAACTTGAACGGTTCGACTGTTTTATTTGGCATCGCCCGAGCACGACTTTCAGGCATGACGCTGCGCAATCAATAACCTCAACTCAATTAGGTAATACTGTGACGAAAGATGAACTGCGCGCGGAACTTGAGCGCCAGGAGCAACGTTACAAGGATGTCTACGGCGGGGAAGTCACCACCTACGCCGCGCAACCCGAGCCGGAACGTAAGCCATGGCGTAAACGTGCCAGCCTGCTGGACCAGGCATTTGCCCAGGAAATCCAAAAGATCGAGCAGGAACTCAAGACCGAGGAGCCATAAGCGCTTCGGTTCGAGCCTCAAGGGTCGTGCTGTCTCTGCCGGTGCAGTACTGGCAGAGGGCACCTGCTTTAGCGTCCGCTGGTCAGTAACCTACATCCACCTACGAAATTTCATACAAATGTTTCAGGCATGGCGTTTTCATGACAAAAGCCCGCCTTCTGCGGCCTGCGCTTTATAAATCAAAGACTTGCCAAAGCCCCGAAAACCCTGGGATGCGTGCGTCTTGTCGCGTTTTTTTCCAGGAAGATTGTTACCGATGAGCAGCTAATGCATCGATTACTGATGTTTTCTGGCATAATCGCGCCCCCTTACGACCGGGTCAGAAAACCTTCATGATCGATTTATTCAGCGGACTGGATGCTTGGGTTCTCGTGAGCCTGTTGCTCGCCCTGGCCTTTGTCCTCGCCTTCGAGTTCATCAATGGCTTTCATGACACCGCTAACGCGGTGGCCACAGTCATCTATACCAAAGCCATGCCGCCACACTTGGCCGTGTTCTTCTCCGGGGTGTTCAATTTCCTCGGCGTATTGCTCGGTGGTGTCGGTGTCGCGTACGCCATCGTGCACTTGCTGCCGGTGGAGTTGCTGATCAATGTGAACACCGGCCATGGTTTGGCAATGGTCTTCTCGTTGTTGGCGGCGGCAATCACCTGGAACCTGGGCACCTGGTACTTCGGTATCCCCGCCTCCAGCTCCCACACCCTGATCGGCTCGATCCTCGGTGTCGGCCTGGCCAACGCGTTGATCAACGACATCCCCCTGGCTGACGGTGTGAACTGGCAGAAGGCCGTGGATATCGGCGCGTCGCTGGTGTTCTCACCGATGGCGGGCTTCCTGGTCGCCGCCCTGGTGCTGATCGGCCTGAAGTGGTGGCGCCCGCTGTCGAAGATGCACAAGACCCCGGACCAGCGCCGCAAACTTGACGACAAAAAGCACCCGCCGTTCTGGAACCGCCTGGTCCTGGTGATTTCGGCCATGGCTGTGAGCTTCGTGCACGGCTCCAACGATGGCCAGAAAGGCATCGGCCTGATCATGCTGGTGCTCATCGGTATCGTGCCGGCGCAGTTCGTATTGGACCTGGGCAGCACCACCTACCAGATCGAACGCACCCGCGACGCCACCCTGCATCTGAACCAGTTCTACCAGCGCAACCACGAGACCCTCGGTGAGTTCCTGGCCCTGGGCAAAAGCGTGAAGGATGACCTGCCGGGCAAGTTCCGCTGCAACCCGCAGCAGACCGAACCGACGATCAACGCGCTGCTGGGCACCCTCAAGGGCGTCTCGGACTACCACTCGCTGACGGCCGACCACCGCATCGAAGTGCGTCGTTACCTGCTCTGCCTGGATGACACCGCGAAGAAAGTCGGCAAGCTGCCAGGCCTGGACTCCCGTGAGAAGTCCGACCTCGACAAGCTGCGCAAAGACCTGACCGCCACCACCGAGTACGCCCCGTTCTGGGTGATCCTCGCGGTCGCACTGGCCCTGGGCCTGGGCACCATGGTGGGCTGGAAGCGCGTGGTGCTGACCATCGGTGAGAAGATCGGCAAGCAAGGCATGACCTATGCCCAGGGCATGTCGGCGCAAATCACCACGGCCACCATGATCGGCTTTGCCAATATCTTCGCCCTGCCAGTGTCCACCACTCACGTCCTGTCTTCTGGCGTGGCGGGCACGATGGTTGCCAACAAAAGCGGCCTGCAAGGTGGCACGGTCAAGACCATCCTGATGGCTTGGGTATTGACCTTGCCAGCGACCGTAGGCCTCTCGGCCGGGTTGTTCTGGCTGGCGTCCAAGGCATTGGGCAACTGATAGCCAGCCGGCAATAAAAAAGGTGCGATCCGCGAGGGTCGCACCTTTTTTTATGTTCCAAGCGCACCGTAGTCCACCTGTGGCAAGGCATCTTGCCCCCGGTGGCGACCGGACAGCCGACACATACCTACCTGACGCCAAGCGATCAAACTGTGGGAGCTGGCTTGCCTGCGATGGCGGCCCGCCAGCCGACGCCTATCTACCTGACACCCTAGAAAGCAGTGAAGGATATATAAGCATCGCAGGCAAGCCAGCTCCCACCACTGATGTGCAACCGAATTAAAACGGGATCAGCCGCCGATGATCTTCATGATCGTGGCACCGCCGGAAAACGCCACTTCCTGCTTGTCAGCCAAGGCTTTCATCAACAAGCCCTGCAACGCCGGCAACGCCTGGTGACGCGGTTGATCGAGCAAGTCACCGACATAATGGCGATTGCTGGACGACAGGCACCCATGCAGCCAACCGGTGGAGGACAATCGCAACCGCGAACAGGTGCGGCAGAAGGGTACGCTCTCGTTGGCGATCACGCCGAAGAAGCCCTTGCCCGGCACTTCATAACGTACCGCTGTCGCATCGACGGGCGCGTTGGCTTGCAGGTATTCATGTTGCTCCCCGATCAAGCTGAGCAGCTGTTGCAAGCTGACGAACTGTTGCAGGAATGCGTTGGAGTCTTTGGCCAGGTGGCCCATGCGCATCAGTTCGATAAAGCGCAGCTCGTAGCCACGCTCCAGGCAGTAATCGAGCAGCGGCATCACCTGGTCCAGGTTCTGGCCGCGCAACGGCACCATGTTGACCTTGATCTTGATCCCGGCAGCACTGGCCTGATCCATGCCATCGAGCACCGTGGCCAGGTCGCCGCCACGGGCGATGCTGCGGAAAGCATCGGCATCCAGGGTATCGAGGGAGACATTGATACGCCGAATGCCGGCAGCCACCAGCAACGGCAGTTTGCGCGCCAGCAGTTGGCCGTTGGTGGTCAGGCTGATGTCGCTCAGGCCCATCTGCCCTACCGCGCCCATGAAGGCTTCCAGCTTGGGGCTGACCAGCGGCTCACCGCCAGTAATGCGCAAGCGCTCGATACCCGCCGCTTCGATCAGGTACGCCACGCCTCGGGCCATAGCTTGGGCCGACAGTTCATCCTGGGCAGCCACCAGCCGCTTGCCGTCGGGCACGCAATAGGTACACGCATAATTGCAGGCTGAAGTCAGGCTGATCCGCAAATTGCGAAAACGCCTGCCTTGACGATCAACGATCATGGATCACTCCGGCAGAGGATAATTCGGGCGCGCTAAAAGCTGACTCATAACTCAGCTTTTAGCAAGATCCTTGCCTGAGTATATTCCTGGGTTACGGCGACTGGCAGCAAATCATTGCGCCATCACTGTGGCGAATACCTTACGTGGCAGCGGTTTCGCCGCTCTTCTCGGCGCCCGGCAGTTCCGGGCTGTGCTTGCGCTTGTTGCCCATGCGCACGCCGATGTCCATCAGGAATTGGAAGAAACCTTCCTGGTCTTCCAGCACATTGCTCCAGAACGGCGAGTGGTACAGCGCCACAGCGCCATGCACCAGGGCCCAGGCGGCGCAGTAGTGGAAATACGGAGGCACGTCTTCAAGCTTGCCTTCGCTGATACGGCCCTTGATCAGCAGGGTCAGTCGTTCGAAGTTCGAGGCGCGGATCTTGTGCAGTTCCTCGACCATCTCCGGCACTTGGTGACCTTTGACCACCTTCTCTTCCAGGCGGTCGAACAGGCGATAGCGCTGGGGGTCACGCATGCGGAACTCGAAGTAAGCGCGGGACAGGGCTTCCTTGTCTTTGTCGACATCGGCCGAGTGCAGCAACGCGTTCAAATCGCGCTCGTAGTCGAGCATCAGGCGCAGGTAGATTTCGGCCTTGGATTTGAAGTGTTTGTAGATCGTGCCTTTGCCGATACCCACGGCATCCGCAATCATCTCGACGGTGACGCTGTCTTCACCTTGTTCGAGGAACAGCTTGAGCGCGGTGTCGAGAATTTCCTGCTCACGGCGGCGAAACTCACGGACCTTACGGGGTTCTTTGTGCATGAGGAAGAGTCTGCAAAGGTCGGAAATAGGGAGGGTTGCGCAGCGCCATGGATACGTGGCGATACGATTTACCCGGTGCGAGGGATTATCCCGACTGAGCGGTCGTTGGGCAATGTCTATGTGAACCCGTCAGGCACATAACTTTCAATGCGCCAACGATTTCGTGGTTATCAGTCAGAAATAATACGCAACACCTGAACCTGCCCATCAGCGCAATGAGAACTCAAGCGAAGGCGGCGTATTCCAAATCTGTTTAAAAAACGATCAATCACGACTGGACTGAATGGGATAGTGGTCAATACTTCAACTGTCGGCGCGACATCTCCCCCAAGTGACGCGTCGACCTGGGTACCGACGGACTGCGTGCCCTTGTTTTACTCCTAATGGTCTTAGCCCGGATTCACCCCCCAGAACCCGGGTTTTTTTTGCCTGCGATTCGGCCGCTTTAACCTGCTACGTGGGCCAGTGGAAACAGGCGCTTGAAGTTCTCGGTGGTCTGCTCGGCGAAGCGCTCGTAGGATTCGCCGCGCAGCATCGCCAGGTAATCCGCCACGTCACGTACATATTCGGGCAGGTTCGGCTTGCCGCGATGGGGGATGGGCGCCAGGTACGGCGAGTCGGTTTCCACCAGCAGGCGGTCGGCGGGCACCTGGCGGGCCACGTCACGCAGCGCGTCGGCATTACGGAAGGTGACGATGCCCGACAGGGAAATATAGAACCCCAGGTCCAGGGCGGCCTTGGCCATGTCCCAGTCTTCGGTAAAACAATGCAACACGCCAGCCTGCGGCAACGCGGCTTCACGCAGCAAGGCCAGGGTATCGGCACGGGCGCCTCGGGTGTGGACGATCACCGGTTTGCCCGTCTGCTGGGCGGCTTGCAGGTGCAGGCGGAACGAGGCCTGCTGCAACTCGGCAGCTTCAGGCTCGTAGTGGTAGTCCAGGCCGGTTTCGCCAATGGCCACGACGCGCGGGTGGTTAAGTTCGCCCAGTAGCCAGTCGAGCGCCGGGGCCTCGCCCGGCTTGAGGTCCAGCGGGTGGATGCCCACCGAGCAATCGACGTCGGCGTAGCGATCAGCCAGGGCTTTGACGTCGGCGGCATTGTCGGCGCTGACGCCAATGCACAGGAAGTGCCCGACCCCACGCTGGCGGGCAGCTTCAAGGGCGGCGTCGAGGGAGCCGCCGTGCTGGGCAAGGTCGAGGCGATCAAGGTGGCAATGGGAATCTACGAGCATAGGAATCAGGGCTTAAGTCATAAAAGAGGTAGGGCCAACGATACACCCGTCGGCCACGGAATTTAACGGCGCCCGAGCAGGCCTACCCACTGCACCAGCAATGCCTCAAGCAACAACACGCGGTTGAGGTTGGCCTTGCCGAGAACTTTCTGGCGCTGGGCGAGGATCCAGTCCTGGATGTTCAGCACTTTGTCCTGAGCACTTTTTTGCGCCAGGTATTGCACGACCTTGCGCATATCCGCCAGGCCCAGGCCGCTCTCATCCTGGGTAAGCTGATAGCGCAGGATCAGGCTGGACCAGTCGCAGAACCAGTCGAACAGCAGCAACAGCGGAATATCTTTCCAGGCGCTTTCGGCCAGTTGCGTGGCGGACAACTCCTGTTTGAGCAGTTTCTTCACGCCATCCACGACCAGTGCACGCTGTTCGCGCACGCCCTGGGCCTGCAGCTTCACCGCCGCCAAGGGCGAACCGGCCGCCAGGGTCAGCAACTCGCCGCGTTCTTCTGCGCTGCATTCCGGCAACGCCTGCGCCAGCCATTGCAGGCTCATGGCTTCGCTGGGCAACGGGCAAGCCTGCTGCACGCAACGGCTGCGAATGGTCGGCAACAAGCGGCTGGACTGGTGGCTCACCAGCAATAGCACGGTATCGCCGGACGGCTCTTCAAGGCTTTTGAGCAAGGCGTTGGCCGCGTTGATGTTCATCGCCTCGACCGGCTCGATCAGCACCACTTTGCGCCCACCCATCTGCGCGGTCTGCACCACGAAGCTGACCAGGTCGCGCACCTGGTCGACCTTGATGGCCTTGTCCGCTTCCTCGGGTTCCAGCACATAGTTGTCCGGGTGACTGCCAGCCTTGAGCAACAGGCAGGACTTGCACTCGCCACACGCTTCCAGGTTGACCGGGCGTTGGCACAACAGGCTGCCCATCAGGCGTTCGGCGAGATGGCGCTTACCGATGCCCACCGGCCCATGCAGCAGATAGGCGTGGGCGTGCTGCGCGCGCCCCGCCAGTTGCTGCCAGAGGCCGTCCTGCCACGGGTAGGACTCAGCCACGGCTACGCTCCAACAGAGCGGGCAACAGCGCGTCGATCGCCTGCTGCACCTGGCTCAGCGGCTGGGCGGCGTCCAACAGGTAATAACGTGCGGGCTCTGCCTTGGCGCGCTGCAGGAAAGCACTGCGCACCGCATCAAAAAAGGCCAGGCCTTCCAGCTCGAAACGGTCCAAGCGGCCCCGCGCACTGGCGCGGGCCATGCCTACTTCCACCGGCAGGTCGAACAACAGGGTCAGGTCGGGGCGCAGATCGCCTTGCACGAAGGTTTCCAGGGTGGCGATGCGCTCCATGGACAAGCCTCGGCCCCCACCCTGGTAGGCGTAGGTGGAATCGGTAAACCGGTCGCAGATCACCACGGCACCCCGCGCCAGGGCCGGGCGAATCACTTCGGCCAAGTGCTGGGCCCGGGCGGCAAACACCAGGAGCAACTCGGTGTCCGCGTTCATCGGTTCGTCACCCGGGGCCAACAGCACTTCACGGATGCGTTCGGCTAAAGGCGTACCGCCCGGCTCACGGGTCAGCACCACCTCGATGCCCTGCGCACGCAGGCGCTCGGCCAGGTAGTCACGGTTAGTGCTTTTGCCCGCGCCTTCCGGGCCTTCCAGGGTAATAAACAAGCCAGTCACAGGCAGTCCTTAGTCAGAGTCATTGCGGGCTTTGCGGCGCGGTAGTGTCCGGCGCGGGCTCGATCGGTGCGTCGAGGGTGGGTGCATCGCTGGAAGGTGCCGCATCTTCCAGCGGTTTCACCACCGGCGCCGGGCTGGAACGGTAATCGGCACGGCGCTTGAGCTGGAACTCACGCACGGCGGCATTATGCGCATCCAGGTTATCCGAGAATATATGGCTGCCATCGCCACGGGCGACGAAATACAGGCTGCTGCCCGGCACCGGGTTCAGCGCGGCATGGATCGCCTCGCGGCCGACCATCGCGATGGGCGTAGGCGGCAGGCCGGCGACCATGTAGGTGTTGTAGGGGTTGGCTTCCTTGAGGTGGGCACGGGTCAATTTACCGTTGTAGCGCTCACCCAGGCCGTAGATCACGGTGGGGTCGGTCTGCAGCAGCATACCGATCTTCAGGCGACGCACGAACACACCGGCAATCTGCCCGCGCTCCTGGGGCACACCGGTCTCCTTTTCCACCAGCGACGCCATGATCAGCGCTTGGTAAGGGTCGGTATAGGGCGCGTCGGCGGCACGCTTGCTCCACTCCTGGGCGAGTACATCGTCCAGGCGGTTGTAGGCTTTTTTCAGGAATTCGACATCGGTCATGCCGCGGACAAAACGGTAAGTATCGGGGAAGAACCGCCCTTCAGGGAACACACCTGGGTGGCCGAGCTTATCCATCACTTCGCTGTCCGTCAGGCCCGCCAGGGTCTGCACGATCTTTTCATGCTTGGCCAGGGCGGTGCGCACCTGACGGAAATTCCAGCCCTCCACCAAGGTCAGGCTGTACTGCACCACTTCGCCGCGCTGCCACAGGCCGATCAAACCCTCAGCGGTAAGGCCCGGACTCATGCGGTACTCACCGCTGTGCAGCGGCTGGCCTTCGAGGTTGAAGCGCCAGTACAGGCGCAACCAAAAGGCATCGTCGAGCACGCCGTCGGCTTCCAGACGATTGAAGGTGCCGGTCGGCGTAGCGCCAGCGGGTACGTCGAGCAACTGCTCCTGAGGCAGCTTCAGGGGCTGCTTGAGGGCAGAGTCGAGTTTCCAGGCCGAAAAGCCCACGAGCAACGCCGCCGAGACCAGGCTGATCTGCAGCAGTAACACCAGTTTTCGTATCAACTCAAATATCCAATAGCGCGCGAACAATGCCCTGCAGTTTACGGGTGAGCGGCCCAACCGGCCAGCTCATCGCAGCGCAGCCACGCACCGGCCAAATGCCATATACGCTGTTGCAGACGAAGACTTCATCGGCCTGTTGCAACTGCTCAACACTGATGTCGGCCACAGCCACCGGGACGCCCAGCGCTTGTGCCTGGGCCAGCACTTCGGCGCGCATTACGCCGGCAACGCCACAACGGCTCAGATCAGCGGTTAGTAACAAGCCGTTGCGCACCAGGAAAAGGTTGCTGAATATGCCTTCGATCACCCGACCAGACATGTCCAGCATCAGGCCTTCGGCATGTTCGGTATCTTGCCATTCGGCACGCGCGATCACCTGCTCCAAACGATTGAGGTGCTTGATACCAGCCAGCAGCGGCTGCTGCGCCAAACGCGTGGCACACGCAAACAGGCGGACGCCTTCGACTTCATGAGTGGGTGGGTAAACAGCGGGCGCACTGCCCTGCAAGATGCGGCGCACCGGCGCGCCAGGGTTGATGCCATAACCGCGCAAGCTGTCGCCACGGGTGAGGATCAATTTGAGAATCCCGTCGCCAAGGGCAGTGGCGAAGGTCAGCACTTCGTGGCGAATCAACCCGTGATCCACCGCCAATGCCAAGCGCCTGCAACCCTCTTCCAGGCGTTGCAGGTGACGGTCGAGCAGCAACGGCTGCCCGGCCTTGACGGCGATGGTCTCGAACACCCCATCGCCATACGCCAGGCCGCGATCTTTCAGGGGCACGTTGTCCGCTGGCTGACCGTCGACCCAGCTGTGCATCACTCGGCGAACCGGCGGAACACCAGGGAACCGTTGGTGCCACCGAAACCGAACGAGTTGGAAATCGCCACGTCGATCGGCATGGGTTGCGCTTCGTGGGGCACGAAGTTCAGGTCGCAGCCTTCGTCCGGCTCATCAAGGTTGATGGTCGGCGGAGCGACCTGATCCCTGATTGCCATCACACTGAAGATCGCCTCGACCGCGCCCGCCGCACCCAACAGGTGGCCGGTCATGGACTTGGTGGAGCTGACCGCCAGCTTGTAGGCATGCTCACCGAACACCGACTTGATGGCCTCGGCTTCCGCCAGGTCGCCAGTCGGGGTCGAAGTGCCATGGGCGTTGATGTACTGCACCTGGTCGGGGTTGACCTTCGCATCGCGCAGGGCATTGGTGATGCAACGCGCAGCACCCGCTCCGTCGGACGGCGGTGAAGTCATGTGGTACGCGTCACCGCTCATGCCGAACCCGATCAGTTCGGCGTAGATGGTGGCGCCACGCGCCTTGGCGTGCTCCAACTCTTCAAGCACCAGAGCACCGGCACCGTCGGACAGCACGAAGCCGTCACGGCCTTTGTCCCACGGACGGCTGGCACGGGTCGGTTCGTCATTGCGGGTCGACAGTGCACGGGACGCGCCGAAGCCGCCCATGCCCAGGCCGCACGCGGCCATTTCGGCGCCGCCGGCGATCATCACGTCAGCTTCGTCGTACGCGATGTTGCGTGCCGCCATGCCAATGCAGTGGGTGCCGGTGGTGCACGCCGTGGCGATTGCGTAGTTAGGTCCCTGTGCCCCCAGGTGGATGGACAGGAAGCCGGAAATCATATTGATGATCGAGCCCGGTACGAAGAACGGTGAAATTCGACGTGGGCCAGTCTCATGCAGCGTACGGCTGGTTTCTTCGATATTGGTCAGACCGCCAATACCCGAACCCATGGCCACGCCGATGCGGTCACGGTTGGCGTCGGTGACTTCCAGGCCGGCGTTACGCACTGCCTGAAAACCGGCAGCCAGGCCGTACTGAATGAACAGGTCGAGCTTGCGGGACTCTTTGATCGAGAGATATTCCTCGACATTGAAGCCCTTTACCGAGCCGCCAAAACGGGTGGAATAGGCAGAAAGGTCCGTATGTTCGATCAGACCAATACCACTGCGGCCAGCCAGAATGCCCTCCCAACTGCTCGGCACATCCGTACCCAGTGGCGACAACATACCCATACCGGTGACTACGACGCGTCTACGCGACACAGCACTCTCCTTTTTCTAATGACGACACTTTTTCATCGCCGCTAAAGAAAAAACCGCACGCCGTTACAGCAGTGCGGTTTTTCCCTGACAGCAAGCGACGACTACAAACTATTACGCCTGGTGGCTAGTAACGTAGTCGATGGCAGCTTGAACAGTAGTGATTTTTTCAGCTTCTTCGTCCGGGATTTCGGTCTCGAATTCCTCTTCCAGAGCCATCACCAGCTCAACGGTGTCAAGGGAATCGGCACCCAGGTCTTCTACGAAGGAAGCAGTGTTGACCACTTCTTCTTCCTTAACGCCCAGTTGCTCGGCGACGATTTTCTTGACGCGCTCTTCGATGGTGCTCATACCTTGTTTAACTCCTAATGGACAAATTCAGGCAGCTGGCCAGTGGGTAAGTGTATAGAAAGCCATTTCAGCTTTTCAACTGAAAGCTTCACCCTGTACCCGGTCGGCCACCTGCCTATAAATTAAGTTGCAGCTTTATAACGGATTTTAGACAGCTCGTATGACATTTTTTTGAAGCGATCCGTCACAATTTAACTCATGTACATCCCGCCGTTAACCGGGATTGTAGCCCCAGTCACGTATGCCGCACCGTCAGATGCCAGGAAAGTGACCACATTCGCGATCTCTTGGGCCTGGCCCAGACGGCCCAGCGGAATCTGCGTCAGCAAGGCTTCGCGCTGTGCTTCCGGCAGTTCGCGGGTCATATCGGTGTCGATGAACCCAGGGGCCACCGAGTTGACCGTAATCGACCGCGAGCCGACTTCACGCGCCAGTGCGCGGCTGAAACCTTCCAGGCCGGCCTTGGCAGAGGCATAGTTTACTTGGCCTGCGTTGCCCATGGCACCCACTACGGAGCCAATATTGATAATTCGGCCCCAACGCGCCTTGGTCATGCCGCGCAAAACGCCCTTGGACAGGCGAAACAGACTGTTCAGGTTGGTATCGACCACGTCGTACCACTCGTCGTCTTTCATGCGCATCATCAGGTTGTCACGGGTGATCCCGGCGTTATTCACCAGGATAGCCGGTGCACCGAACTGAGCAGTGATCTGGGCCAGTACGGCGGCCACGGACTCATCGCTGGTCACATTCAGTTCAAGCCCGGTGCCTTGCACGCCGTTTTCCTTCAAGGTCGCGGCGATACGCTCGGCGCCCGAGGCAGAGGTGGCGGTGCCGATCACAACGGCGCCCTGACGGCCCAGCTCCAGGGCGATGGCCTGGCCAATGCCACGGCTTGCGCCGGTAACCAGTGCAACTTTACCTTGCAGACTCATGCAGGCTTCTCCTAAGTACGGGATTCAGGCCAGTGCCGCTTGAGCGGCAGCGAAGGCTTCAGGGGTATTGAGGTTGGCGGTCGACACACCGTCGGCGCAGCGCTTGTTCAAACCGGCCAGGACCTTGCCCGGGCCGCACTCGACCAGTTCGGTGGCACCGTTGGCGGCCAGGGTCTGGACCGATTCAACCCAGCGCACTGGCTTGTACAGTTGCTCCAGCAGGTCGCGCTTGAGGGTGTCGAGGTCGGCGGCCACGGCCGCGCTGACGTTCTGCACCAGCGGGATCTGCGGCGCCTGCCAGTTGATGGCCGCGATAGACTCGGCAAAACGCTCGGCCGCCGGGCGCATCAGTTCGCAGTGGGACGGTACGCTCACCGGCAATGGCAGCGCTCGTTTGGCGCCACGGGCCTTGCAATTCTCGATGGCGCGCTCGACAGCCGCCTTGGCACCGGCGATCACCACCTGGCCTGGAGAGTTGAAGTTCACCGCGCTGACCACTTCGCCCTGGGCCGCTTCGGCGCAGGCCTCGATCACCACCGCGTCGTCCAGGCCCAGGATAGCGGCCATGCCGCCCTGCCCGGCCGGAACGGCTTCTTGCATCAGTTGACCACGACGCTCGACCAGCTTGACCGCTTCAGCCAAGGTCAGGCTGCCCGCAGCCACCAGGGCGCTGTACTCGCCCAGGCTGTGACCCGCGACAAAGGCAGGGCGTGCGCCGCCTTCTGCCAGCCACAAGCGCCACAGGGCGATCGAAGCGGTGAGGATGGCCGGCTGGGTTTTATCGGTTTGGTTGAGCAGCGCTTCCGGCCCTTGCTGGGTCAGTGCCCACAGGTCATAACC
Organism: Pseudomonas sp. L13; assembly: GCF_009935965.1. Lineage (NCBI taxonomy): Bacteria > Pseudomonadati > Pseudomonadota > Gammaproteobacteria > Pseudomonadales > Pseudomonadaceae > Pseudomonas > Pseudomonas sp. L13. The sequence continues at coordinate 9,621 of NZ_QODJ01000029.1, read as the reverse complement.
CAGGGCGTCGGAAGCTTCCTTGAAGGTGTCCAGGACCAGCGGAAATTGCGCGCCCAGCTCGGCCAACATGCCGAGGGACTGCGAACCCTGCCCTGGAAAGACGAATGCGAGGGATGTAGACATGTAACAAGCCCCTAATGATCTGGTCGTCAAAAATGCTCGCGCCTACGGTGGGAGCGAACGAAACTGACAGATTGGATGGTCAATTGAACTGGCCGGTCACATTTAAGCACTCCCGGGCCAATTCGCCTAAGGCAACAGATCCTCAAGACGGCCGTGCAAGCGTTGCGGCAGGTTCTCTTGAATCTCGATCAAGGCCCGTGCAATTGCACTTTGGAAACCCAGCACACCGGCCGAGCCATGGCTTTTTACCACAATGCCCTGCAAACCAAGAAAGCTTGCACCGTTGTGCCGTGCCGGCGCCAAGTCGGCCTGCAGGCGTCGCATCAGGGGCAGCGCGAGGGCACCCACCATACGTGACGCCAGGTTGCGCTTGAACAAAGCTTCAATACGCGTGGCAATCATAGTTGCCAGGCCTTCGCTGGACTTGAGCAGGATATTACCGACAAAGCCATCACACACCACCACGTCAGCTTCGCCGCGGTACAAACCATCACCCTCGACAAAGCCGATGTAGTTCAAACCCCGCGCGCCTTGCAACAAGGTGGCGGCAAGCTTGACCTGCTGGTTGCCCTTGATGTCCTCGGTACCGATATTCAGTAGGGCCACTCTTGGCCGGGCCACGCCCAGCGCTTCAGCGGCCACCGAACCCATTACGGCGAACTGCAACAGGTGCTCGGCGCTGCAATCGACATTGGCGCCCAGGTCCAGCAACTGGCAATAGCCCTTCTGCGTCGGGATCGCCGCCACCATCGCCGGCCGATCAATACCTGGCAAGGTTTTGAGCACATGCCGCGACAAGGCCATCAACGCGCCTGTGTTGCCGGCACTGACGCAGGCTTGCACCTTGCCATCACGCAACAGCTCAAGGGCTACCCGCATTGAAGAATCGGGTTTGCCACGCAGGGCAACCGCCGGCTTTTCATCCATGCCAATGGTTTCGCTGGCTGGCGTAATCGTCAGGCGCGCGCGATCCACCGCCGGATGGCTGGCAATCAGTTCTTCAAGTAGGGAGGGTTGACCGACGAGGGTCAGGTGCAGCGAGGGCGTGGCAGACAGGCTGGCAATGCAGGCCTGAACAATGCTGCGGGGACCGAAGTCCCCGCCCATTGCGTCAATCGCGATGACTTGAGCAGACAAGTGATTACTCGTCAGCGCCCTTGTCGATCACTTTACGGCCACGGTATACGCCTTCTGGCGATACGTGGTGACGCAGGTGAACTTCACCAGTGGTCTTTTCCACAGACAGGGTGCTAGCCTCGAGAGCGTCGTGCGAACGGCGCATGTCACGGGCGGAGCGGGATTTTTTGTTCTGCTGAACAGCCATAATTGATTAACTCCTAAACGTTTGGGTCACGCTTTAACTGCGCCAATACACTGAACGGGTTGGACCGCGTTACCTCGTCCTCGCTCGGCTCGGCCTCGTCATCGAGACCCTCCGGCTGCTGGCATTCTTCCGGATGATGAGCAGGCACAATGGGCAAGGCGAGCAAAAGCTCCTCCTCGATCAGTGCATGCAGATCCAATGGATCTTCGCCCAGTTCCAGCACGTCATAACCTTTCGGCAACGACTGGGTATTCGCACCCTCTTTCACCACAGCATAACTGCATTCGCTGTGGATCGGCAGGGTGACCAGCTCAAGACAACGCTGGCAAACCATTTTGACTTCGGTGTCGATAACGCTGTGGATTACCACAGATTTACGTTCATCTCGTTCAAAAACGAATTGTGCCTGCACCGTACCGACAGTGTCGGAAAGCGGGTCGCAGAGTCTCTCCAAATCGGCCAGCAGCACTTCACCTTGAAGGGTGGTGCCACGATCAGCCAATTTGCGCGGGTCAACGTGAGGTGGAATCGGGTCATTCAACATAGGCGCAGCATTATAGGGATGCACCCGGCCATGTCAAAGGAAATTCAGCCCTGTGCGTCAGCCGGTCACGTCGCTAGAATCGGCGGCTGTCTTGAGGAGACGTATATGCTGCCTTTATTACTCGCGTCCAGCTCGGTTTATCGCCGGGAATTACTGACCCGCCTGCACCTGCCGTTCACCTGCAGCTCGCCGGACATCGACGAAAGCCACCGCCCGGATGAGTCCGCCATCGAACTGGTCAAGCGCTTGGCCGAGCAAAAGGCCCGCGCCCTCGCCGCCAGCCATCCGGGCCATTTAATCATTGGCTCGGATCAGGTCGCTGCACTGGAAGGCCGGATCATCGGCAAGCCCCACACCTTCGAAAACGCTCGCGAGCAATTACTGGCTGCCAGCGGCAAGCGGGTGAGCTTCCTTACTGGCCTGGCACTGCTCAACAGCGAGACTGGGCACTGCCAGGTGGACTGCGTGCCGTTCACAGTACACATGCGCAAACTGGATGCAGAGCGTATTGAGCGCTACCTGCGGATCGAGCAGCCTTATGACTGTGCGGGCAGTTTCAAGGCAGAAGGGCTAGGTGTGAGCTTGTTCCAGAGCACTGAGGGGCCGGATGCGACCAGCCTTGTAGGACTGCCGCTGATTCGACTGGTGGACATGTTGCTGAGCGAGGGCGTACAGATCCCTTGAAACCATCATAAAACCATGTGGGAGCTGGCTTGCCTGCGATAACGGTGTGTCAGCCGACACTTATATCGACTGATCCATCACTATCGCGGGCAAGCCCGCTCCCACAGTTTATCTACAGCAAGCTTGGAATTTCAGCGCAGGGATGGACCTTGAAAGCCCATGTACAGGGCTATCTTCTCCGCCACGCTAGCACCGAGCTTTTTGGAGAAGCGATCAAACGGCGATTCCTCAACCGTAAAATCCACCAACTCCTTCTCACCCACTACATCCCGCGCCACCGAGCTGGCGCTGCCCAAGCCGTCAACCAAGCCCAGCGGCAATGCCTGCTCGCCCGACCAGACCAGGCCGGAGAACAGCTCCGGATGCTCTTTATCTTTCAAGCGATCCCCACGCCCCTGCTTGACGCTGGCAATGAACTGACGATGAGTAGTGTCGAGAACGCCCTGCCAGAACGCGGTTTCATCCGCCTTCTGCGGCTGGAAAGGATCGAGGAACGACTTATGCTCACCCGAGGTGTAGGTGCGACGCTCTATCCCCAGCTTCTCCATGGCACCGACAAAGCCGTAACCAGCCGCCGTCACACCGATAGACCCCACCAGGCTGGCCTTGTCGGCATAGATCTGGTCTGCGGCGCTGGCAATGTAATAAGCACCCGAAGCACCCAGGTCGGAGATCACCGCGTAGAGCTTGGTATCCGGATGCAGAGCGCGCAGGCGACGAATCTCGTCATACACATAGCCCGACTGCACCGGGCTGCCGCCTGGGCTGTTGATACGCAGGACCACGCCCTTGACCTTGGGATCCTCAAACGCCGCGCGCAGGCTGGTGACGATATTGTCGGCGCTGGCGGGCTCTTTATCTGCAATCACTCCGCGCACCTCGATCAAGGCGGTGTAATGACTGCCGCGGGTGGCGCTCTTTTCCATGTCCATCAACGGACTGAACAGCGCCAGCATCCCAAGCAGGTACACAAAGGTCAGCAGCTTGAAAAATATACCCCAGCGCCGCGAACGCCGCTGCTCCTGGACGCTGGCCAGGAGGGTCTTTTCCAGCAGCTTCCAGCTCTTATCATCACTGCTTTCGGCCTTTTCAGGCGCTTTCCACTCGTCACTCATGCCATCAACCCCAGCAAAGACTTATCGGGCCCGGCTGAGCCAGGCCTGCAGTTCGGAAAAATGATCAATCGTCAGTCTCGGTTCGTATTGCTGCAACGCCTCGGCAGACTGGGCGCCATAGCTGACGGCGACACTGTCCATGCCCGCATTGCGCGCCATCATCAGGTCGAAAGACGCATCGCCCACCATCAGTGCCTCGCGTGGCGTTACGCCACAGTGCGCAAGGATCTGCTCCAGCATCAAAGGATGGGGCTTGCTGGCGGTTTCATCCGCAGCACGGGTGATATCAAAGTAATCTTCCCAGCCGTGGGCCTTGAGCACACGGTCCAGACCGCGACGAGCCTTGCCAGTGGCGACCGCCAGGTGATACCCCTGGGCACGAAACGCTTCCAGCGATTGCACCACGCCTTCAAACAGCGGCGAAGGCGTAGCTTCCAGCGCGATGTAGTGGTCGGCGTAGTGCTCGCGAAACGCTAACAGCTCGGCGTCGCTGATGTCGGGGTACAGGGTGCGAATGGCTTCAGGCAAGCCCAAGCCGATAATGCCCTTGACTGCCAGGTCCGTGCACAAGTCAAAGCCCGAGCGGGTCGAGGCCATGTGCATGGACTCGACGATGCGGCCAATGGAGTTGGCCAGCGTCCCGTCCCAATCGAAGATCAGCAGCTTGTAGTCAAGGTGCGACACTCAAACGCTCCACGGTCTTGGCCCACATTTCATCGACCGGCGCCTGCAGTTTCAGCTCACCGCCATCGGGCAGCGGCACGGTGAGCATGTAGGCGTGCAGGAAAAGCCGCTTACCGCCCAGGTCGCGAATTTCCTTGGAGAAATCCTCGTCGCCGTACTTGGTGTCACCGGCGATGCAGTGACCTGCATGCAGGGTGTGCACCCGAATCTGGTGGGTGCGCCCGGTCACCGGCTTGGCCTCGACCATGGTGGCAAAGTCCCCGAAGCGACGCAGCACCTTGAACAGGGTCAGGGCTTCTTTGCCCTCCTCATCCACTTCGACCATGCGCTCGCCGGAGCGCAGGTTGCTCTTTTGCAACGGCGCACGCACGCTCTTGATCGAACTGGCCCAGTTGCCGCGCACCAGCGCCATGTAGCGTTTGTCCACGCCATCGCCACGCAGGGCGGTGTGCAGATGGCGCAACATGCTGCGCTTCTTGGCGATCATCAGCAGGCCAGACGTGTCGCGGTCCAGGCGATGAACCAACTCCAGCTCCTTGCAATCGGGGCGCAACTGACGAAAGGCTTCGATCACGCCGAAGTTCAAGCCACTGCCGCCGTGAACCGCAATGCCACAGGGCTTGTTGATCACGATCAGCTTGTTGTCTTCGAACACAATCGACGCTTCCAGGCGCTGCAACAGGCCTTGGGCCAGCGGCACCGGCTCGTCGCGCTCAGGCACGCGCACGGGCGGCACACGGACGATATCGCCCGCCTGCAGCTTGTACTCAGGCTTGATGCGCCCCTTGTTCACGCGCACTTCGCCTTTACGCAAGATGCGGTAAATCAAGGTCTTGGGCACGCCTTTGAGCCTGGCCAGGAGAAAATTGTCGATGCGTTGGCCGGCATATTCCGGCGAGACCTCAAGCAGCTGGACGCTGGGGGTCGGGGGGGCGGTAGTCGTCATGGCGGCGATGATAACAATTTTTTATGGAATTGAAGCACTTAATCATTACTGCTATAGTCGCGAACGCCGCCAAAAGCGGCCTGGACAGAGGACATGCGGCAAACTGCCGGCCCTGACCATCGCAATTCATCAGGACGCGAGGCCGTCCTACGGGGCTTTCGCCACCTAGGAAGGCTCAAGATTGTAACGAGCGCAGGTGACATGAGGCCTGAAGCGAGTGCAGAAAGCAGAGTGAATACTCGCCTTTTGCGCCGATATTTACGGCCAGTTCACAAAGTGCAGTCAGTTTTGAGCCAGACCATGGCGGATGCTTCGGAAACAACGCCTGTTAAGAGCTGAGTGAGAGCGCAACCGCCCACACCTAGTCTTGTTTAGCCATGAGCGTGGACTCCCCATTGGAGAACACGGTAAATGCCAACCCGCTGCGGATTCTGCGCGCGGCAGCACCCGAATTATCAGGGATACGTGTAGGGTGGAGATGCACAACCGTCGGACTGTGTAGCACTAGGCTTGTTTCAGACGCTTCATCTCGTCCACAGTCGCCGGTTGATTCCTCCTCCTGACCTTAGCTTTTGTTGAAGTGGTGCCTTTGTCACCACCGCTAACGAGCAGGACGCGTCCGTCGCGATACCGGCCCAATTGGCCGATTTTGCTGGACACTGGAGTGGCCAACCACTCTTGACGCACCTGACACCGACCGTGAGAAGTCGTGTGTGCCGAACGCCGTTTCCGGCAGCCCGGAAACCGACGGTACAACATGAAAAGAATGCTGATTAACGCAACTCAACCCGAAGAGTTGCGTGTTGCACTGGTAGATGGCCAACGCCTCTACGACCTGGACATCGAATCCGGTGCACGCGAGCAGAAAAAGGCCAACATCTATAAAGGCCGTATCACTCGCATCGAACCGAGCCTTGAGGCTGCCTTTGTCGATTTCGGCTCCGAGCGCCACGGCTTCCTGCCCCTTAAAGAAATCTCCCGCGAATACTTCAAGAAAGCCCCCGAAGGCCGCGTGAACATCAAGGACGTCCTGAGCGAAGGCCAGGAAGTCATCGTCCAGGTCGAAAAAGAAGAACGTGGCAACAAGGGCGCGGCCCTGACCACCTTCATCAGCCTCGCCGGTCGTTACCTCGTACTGATGCCGAACAACCCACGTGCCGGCGGTATTTCCCGTCGCATCGAAGGCGAAGAGCGCAACGAACTGCGTGAAGCGCTGAACGGCCTGATCGCACCGGCCGACATGGGCCTGATCGTGCGCACTGCCGGCCTTGGCCGCAGCAGCGAAGAAATGCAGTGGGACCTCGATTACCTGCTGCAACTGTGGACCGCTATCAAAGAAGCGTCGCTGGATCGTTCCGCGCCATTCCTGATCTACCAGGAAAGCAACGTGATCATCCGCGCCATCCGCGACTACCTGCGCCAGGACATCGGCGAAGTACTGATCGACAGCGTTGAAGCCCAGGACGAAGCCCTGACCTTCATCCGCCAGGTGATGCCGCAGTACGCCAGCAAGATCAAGCTGTACGAAGACAGCGTGCCACTGTTCAACCGTTTCCAGATCGAAAGCCAGATCGAGACCGCCTTCCAGCGCGTGGTCGAACTGCCTTCCGGCGGCTCCATCGTGATCGACCCGACCGAAGCCCTGGTGTCCATCGACATCAACTCGGCGCGCGCGACCAAAGGCAGCGACATCGAAGAAACTGCCCTGCAGACCAACCTGGAAGCGGCTGAAGAAATCGCCCGCCAGCTGCGCCTGCGTGACATCGGCGGCCTGATCGTCATCGACTTCATCGACATGACCCCAGCCAAGAACCAGCGCGCCGTGGAAGAGAAAGTCCGCGAATGCCTGGAAGCTGACCGCGCTCGCGTGCAAGTCGGCCGCATCTCGCGCTTCGGCCTGCTGGAAATGTCCCGTCAGCGCCTGCGCCCATCCCTGGGCGAGAGCAGCGGCATCGTCTGCCCGCGTTGCAACGGCACCGGCATCATCCGTGACGTTGAATCGCTGTCCCTGGCGATTCTGCGCCTGATCGAAGAAGAAGCCCTGAAAGACCGTACCGCCGAAGTTCGCGCACAAGTGCCGATTCCGGTTGCAGCCTTCCTGCTCAACGAAAAACGCAACTCGATCACCAAGATCGAACTGCGCACCCGTGCCCGTATTGTCATCCTGCCGAACGATCACCTCGAAACGCCGCACTTCGAAGTCCAGCGCTTGCGTGATGACAGCCCGGAAGCCCACAGCGGCCAGTCCAGCTATGAAATCGCCGCGGCTGCCGCCGAAGTCGAAGAAGTCCAGCCAGCCGCTGCGACCCGCACCCTGGTTCGCCAGGAAGCGGCCGTGAAGACTGCGCCGGCCCGCGCCAACGCACCGGTACCGACCGAAGCTGCCGCCCCGGTTACCGCGCCGGCCGCCCTGCCTGAGCCAAGCCTGTTCAAGGGCCTGGTGAAGTCGCTGGTCAGCCTGTTCGCCACCAAGGAAGAGCCTGCTGCCCCGGTTGTGGTTGAAAAACCTGCCACCGAGCGCCCGGCGCGCAATGAAGAACGTCGCAACGGTCGCCAGCAGAGCCGTAACCGCAATGGCCGCCGTGACGAAGAGCGCAAGCCTCGCGAAGAACGTGCCCCGCGTGAAGAACGCGCACCACGTGAAGAGCGTGCGCCTCGCGAAGCCCGTGAAGACACCCCGACCGTAGCCCGTGAAGAACGTGCACCGCGTGAAGAGCGCGCCCCACGTACCCCACGCCCCCCGCGTGAAGATCGCAAGCCACGTGGCGAGCGTGAAGAACGTGTGCGTGAACTGCGCGAGCCTCTGGACGCGGCACCTGCCGCTGCCGCTGCCGCAGCCGTTAGCGCCGAAGAACGCCCGGCCCGCCAGCCGCGTGAAGAGCGCGCACCCCGCGAAGAGCGCCAACCGCGCCCGCCACGTGAAGAGCGTCAACCACGCGCCGAGCAAGCCGCTGCCGCCAGCGAAGAAGAAGTACTGACCGGTGAAGAGCAACTGCAGGAAGACGGCCAGGACAACGCCGAAGGCGATCGTCCACGCCGCCGCTCCCGTGGCCAGCGTCGTCGCAGCAACCGTCGTGAGCGTCAACGCGATGCCAACGGCAACGTGATCGAAGGCTCGGAAGAAGCCGGCGAAAACGCAGAAGCTGCCAACAACGAACCAACAGGCGCCGAACTGGCTGCCGGCTTGGCCGTTACCGCTGCTGTTGCCAGCTCGGTCATCAGCGCCCCCGCTGAAGCCCAGGCTCACGAGCAAGCCGAACGCGCTACCGCTGCCGTCGAAGACACTGTTGCCGTAGAAGCGCCAGCCGCCGAAATCCCAGCGGTCGAAGCGCCGGTTGTTGAAGCGCCAGTCGTTGAAGCCACAACCCCTGTCGAAGCCCCAGTGGTTCCGGAAGTGGAAGTTGCCCCGGTTCGCGATGCACAACCAGAAACCGAAGTGGTTGCCGTTGAACCGGCTCCAGTGGTTGAGCCTCAGCCAGTAATCGAAGCGGCTGTAGAAGCTCCGGTAGTCGAAGAAGCAGCCCCGGCCGTGCGTGAAGTTCGTGAAGAACAGACCGCCTTCCAGTGGACCGCCGAACCGGCTGCCCCGGTTGAAGCGCCAGCACCTGCCCCAGTGGTAGAAGAAGCGCCAGCACCGGTTGCCGAGGTCGTCGCCGAGCCAGCCCCAGTGGTTGAGCCGACGCCGGTTGCGGAGCCTGCGCCCGTGGTTGAAGTTGAAGCCCCGGTGGTTGCCGAAGTGGCCGCCCCTGTGGTTGAAGCTGCACCTGCAAGCGCCCTCACCGAAAACGGCCGCGCGCCGAACGACCCACGTGAAGTGCGTCGTCGCCGCAAGGAAGCCGAAGCTGCTGCAGCCGCAGCCCAGGCGGTAGCGCACAAGGCCCCGGAAACAGAGCACGAGCCTAAACCCCTCGTCTGATTCCAACCGCCACTAAAAAGCCCCGCCTGAGTGATCAGGCGGGGCTTTTTTATGGCTGGCTATCTCGACTTGAAATGCAATCACTGTGGGAGCTGGCTTGCCTGCGATAGCGGCGGTGACTGACACACCGCTATCGCAGCATAGGTATCTACACTCGACGGTAACCACGATGCGAAGCGAGCCGCTCTTGATCTTGATCTGCTTGTGATCTTGATCTGCTTGTGATCTTGATCTCAAGCGCCCCGTTAAACCACGCTGGCCGAACGCAGGCTTGAATTCGTGGGT
>NZ_QODJ01000028.1:0-77416 GCF_009935965.1 Pseudomonas sp. L13 | reverse complement strand
GCGTGGTTTAACGGGGCGCCTAAGATCAAAAGCAGATCAAGATCAAGAGCGACTCGCTTCGCATCGTGGTTACCGTCAAGGCCGTGACGCTTGGCGTTCGGTCTTGCATCCAGTCATTTCAACAGCGTTTCAACGCATGTATCCATAGAGCGCTGCTGCGTCTGCTGATACAACTGCAACTCATCAATCGTCCTGCGCCCCAGCGCCTGTTCGAAGGCCGCTCGGTTGGAGTTGCCCGCGTAGTGACTCTGTGCCCCATCCCCCAGGTTTGACTGGAAGATCCCCGCCGCACTGACCGGCAGAAAATCCTCGTACACCAGCGGTTCCACCGCCACATGGCCGGCATTGACCATCGCCTCCAATGTGCGGGGTTGGTCGGCCTGGCCGCGTGCTGCCTGGCCTTTGTCGGTGACGAAGTAGCGAAAATACGCCAAGCCCTGTTCGCGCATCTGCGGGTAGTTATCCGGGAAGGCGTGGAAGTGCTGTTCCATCAATTGCACATAGCGTTCGGCGTTGGCTTCATTGGGGAACGCGCCGAGTTCGTCGCGGGCGGCGTTCAGCAGTTGGTCGTACAGGGCACGGCCTGTGGGCGTGAGCGCGACGCCGCGTTGTTCGATTTCGCCGAAGCGCGCGCTGTGGCTGCCGTGGGCGTCGGTGAAGGCGATGGGTTCGTCCAGGGCCTTGAAGCTGGTCTGGCGCAGCAGGATAGGGCACTGGCGCCGGGGTGGGCCTTCGATCACGGCTTTGGGAGTGATGCCTTTACCGGGCATGGCGGCTTGTACTTGGTCGATGTCCAGGGTGCGTGGGGTGAGGTGGTTGATGTGCGGGCCCTTGAAGGCGACGACATCGGCGATCAGGCGGTGCTGGTCGCTGAGTTGCTGGTACTGGGCGCCGGTGACCGTGGCGGTGTGGTGCCAGCGGAACGTCTCCAGCGCCTGGCGGATAAAGGCCTCGGCGTCGCTGGCATTCAGGCCGCCTTGGGTTTCTGCTTGTTCGATCAATGCCAAGGCTTCGGCGGTGAAGATCGAGCGCTTGGCCAGGGCGTCTTCGGCGAAGGCGCGCAGGTCGGGGTTTTCGATCAGTTCCAGGCGTAGCAATGAGGTGAACACGCGAAACGGGCTGGTTTGCAGCGCGTGTTCATGCACGGCGCGAAAGGCGGTGGAGTGCACGGGCACGCCGGCGGGGGTGAGGTCGTAGTAGCCCACCGGTTGCATGCCCATCACCGCGAATAAACGGCTGATGGTTGCCAGTTCCGCAGCGGTGCCCAGGCGGATGGCACCGTGGCGTTCCATGTCCAGGCGCTGGATTTCGCCGGTCCGTTGCAGCTGGTGCACCAGGGCCGGTTCGCTGTCGAGCACGCGGGTATTGGTCTCGGCCACCAACTCCAGCAGCGCGCCATACAGCGGCACTTCATCTCGATACATGTCGGACATGGCCTTTGAAAAACCCTTGCGGATCTCATCGGGGCTGACATGGGCGGTGGCGTGCATAGAAAAATTCCTGATGACTGGAGCGATGAACGTGGCCTTTGCCTGATTTTGTTGAGCCGCCGGCTGGCTTGCAAACGAAGATTCCTCTGGACTTCATTCTGCAAATGAATGAGTTGACCCTTGCGTCCAAGTCTTCATGTGCAAGCGGGCGTCATTGCGCTCTACACTGCGCCTCACTGTGTAGGTGAAGGAGGACCCGATGACGGCCAAACCCGCAACCAACCTGCTGGGCACCATTGAAGGCCAGCGCCTGGCAACGCAACACGCCGAGCGGTGGCGCGAGTGGGGCCCGTACTTGAGTGAACGCCAATGGGGCACGGTGCGCGAAGACTACAGCGCCGACGGCGATGCCTGGGCCTACTTCCCCCATGAGCACGCACGCAGCCGCGCCTATCGCTGGGGCGAGGACGGCTTGGCCGGTTTCAGTGACAAGGCCCAGCGCTGGTGCCTGGGCCTGGCGCTGTGGAACGAGCGCGATGCAATCCTCAAGGAGCGCCTGTTCGGCCTCAACAACGCCGAAGGCAACCACGGTGAAGACGTCAAGGAGCTGTACTTTTTCGTCGATGGCGTGCCGAGCCATGCCTATATGCGCATGCTCTACAAATACCCCCATGCGGCCTTTCCGTACGCCGACCTGATCGCCGAAAACGCCCGTCGTGGGCTGACGGACGCCGAGTATGAAATCCTCGATACCGGCGTGTTTGCGGACAACCACTACTGCGACATCAGCGTCGAATATGCCAAGCATCAGCCCGACGATATCTTCATGCGCGTCACCGTGCATAACCGTTCGGACCAACCCACACGCCTGCAGGTACTGCCTCAACTCTGGGCGCGCAATGACTGGAGCTGGACCCTCGATGCACTCAAGCCCAGCTTGACGCTGGACGGCGAGCGAGTTCTGGCCCGTCATCATGAGCTCGATCATCGCCACCTCAGCGCCTGGGGCCAGGACGGGGTGCAATGGCTGTTCTGTGAAAACCAGACCAACCGACCCAAACTGGACGGGCAACCGGCGCCGGGGCCGTTCAAGGATGGCATCAACGATTATGTGGTGGGCGGGGTTGAATCGGCCATTCGCCGGGACGCGGGCACCAAGGTGGCCGCGCATTTCAGCCTTGAACTGGCGGGCCAGGAAAGCAAAACCCTTTACCTGCGCTTTGCGCCTGTGGACGCGCCCGATGTCAATGCGCGCAAGCTGTTCGAACAGCGCCGCCAGGAGGCCGATGATTTCTACGCGGTCTTGCAGCAAAGCATCGCTGATGAAGATGCGCGCAATGTGCAGCGCCAGGCCCTGGCAGGCCTGCTGTGGTCCAAGCAGTTGTACTATTTTGACGTGAACCAGTGGCTCGACGGTGACCCGGCCCAGCCGGCGCCACCGCCCGAGCGCTTGCACATCCGCAATACCCATTGGCGGCACCTGTCCAACTTCGACATCCTGTCCATGCCCGACACCTGGGAATACCCCTGGTATGCCTCCTGGGATCAAGGCTTCCAGGCGGTGGCCGTCGCGCTGATCGACCCCGGTTACGCCAAGCAACAGCTGTTGTTGCTGGTAAAGGACCGCTTCATGCACCCCAACGGCCAATTGCCGGCCTACGAATGGCGCTTTGACGACGCCAACCCGCCCGTGCATGCCTGGGCCAGCTGGCGCGTATATCAGCAGGACAAGGCGTTGACCGGCGTGGGTGACATGGATTTCCTGGAGCGGATCTTTCATAAGCTGCTGCTGAATTTCTCCTGGTGGGTCAACCGCAAGGACGCCGAGGGCCGCAACCTGTTCCAGGGCGGTTTCCTGGGCCTGGACAACATTGCCTTGTTCGACCGTTCGGCCACGTTGCCGCCGGGCTACCAGTTGGACCAGGCCGACGGCACCGCCTGGGTGGCGGCCTATGCCCTGGACCTGATGCGCATCGGCCTGGAACTGGCCAAGCGCAATGCGGTGTATGTGGACATTGCTGTGAAGTTTTTCGAGCATTTCCTCTACATCGCCGGCGCTATCAACCGCGTCGATGACAGCGCCGAAGGCTTGTGGGATGAGCAGGACCAGTTTTTCTACGATGTGCTGCACCGCCCTGATGGCCAGAGCGAACCGGTGCGCCTGCGCTCCATCGTCGGGTTAATGCCGCTGTTCGCGGTGCTGGTGCTGGAACAGCGCGAGCACGAAGGCCTGGAAGGCTTGCGCGAGCGCCTGCTGGGTTTTATGCATCATCGGCCGGACCTGGCCAGGCTGGTTTCGCGCTGGACCGAACCGGGGCAGGGCAACCGCCTGTTGCTGGCGCTGCTGCGCGGTAAACGCACCAAGGATTTGCTGCGGCGCATGCTCGATGACCAGGAGTTCTTGTCGGCCTTCGGCGTGCGCGCCCTGTCCAAGGCGTTCGCCGAGCAGCCCCTGGCGTTGAAGATGAATGGCGACACCTTGTGTGCCAGTTACCAGCCCGGTGAATCCGACTCACGCTTGTACGGCGGCAACTCCAATTGGCGCGGGCCGTTATGGATGCCGGTGAACTACATGCTGATTGAATCGTTGCGCGAGTTTCATCGCTACTACGCGGAGCATTTTTCCGTGGAGTACCCGACGGGCAGTGGGTATCTGGCGTCACTGGAGGAGGTGGCTGACAGCCTCAGCGAGCGGCTGACGCGGTTGTTTCTCAGGGATGAAAACGGTGTGCGGCCGTCGATGGCGGGGTATGCGCAGTTGCAGGAGGACCCGGCCAGCCGTGACCTGGTGTTGTTCCATGAGTATTTTCATGGGGAGACAGGGCGAGGGTTGGGGGCTTCACACCAGACCGGCTGGAGTGCATTGGTGGCGTTGTTGCTACAGCCAAAAACCTGAGCAGTCCTACGGATTTGCTTTTCTGTGGGAGCTGGCTTGCCTGCGATACAGGCACCGCGGTGCGTCCGGCAAATGGAGTAGATGCCATCGCAGGCAAGCCAGCTCCCACAGGGGAACTTCATTCTTCGCGAGAATGCAGGCAAAAAAATCCCGCCTGGGGAGACGGGATCAGGATTCAGGGTTGCCCGCGAATCAGGAAGGGAACAGCTCGCTCAGCTTCATCGCCAGCATCATGTCGCCTTCGGTGCGCAGCTTGCCGCCCATGAACGCTTGCATGCCGTCGGTGGAGCCGTCGACGATGCCTTCCAGGGTTTCGCTGTCCATGACCAGGGTAACCTGGGCGTCAGGGTTTTCGCCTTCTTTAAGCTCGCAGGTCTTGTCCTTGACCACCAGCGAGAAATTCTTGGTGTCGTCGATACGGAAACCGAATACCAGGTCCAAGCCTTCGGCAGCGCTTGGGTTGAATTTGGCTTTCATTGCTTCTACTGCTTTAGCTACGTCAGTCATGGTTTCGATCCTTAAGGGTAGAGTCCAGTGACCTTGGGGTCACGGTTGGCCGCAGTTCATCGGAAAGTGATGAGTTGCGGCGCCTTCAACAGTTGCAAGTGGGCGTGACTGTTGAAGGAAGCCAGTGCCACCTCGCGACCACGGAACTTGAGTTGGTTGAGCGAGGTGTTAACAATTTGCCAGTTCATTTCGAAGGCCTGGGCGGCAGGCATTCGGGTAATCAGGTGGAGCAGGGCGGTGATGGTGCCGCCGGAGGTGAATACGGCGATTTTGTCGGTGTGGTTCGCGGCTTCAAGGATGCGCTGCAAGCCACCCTGGACCCGCTCGACAAACCCCAGCCAGCTTTCCAGCCCCGGCGGATCATAGGTGCCGGCCAGCCAGCGTTCGATGATCAGGGCGAAAATGCGCTGGAACTCGCTGCGGTTCTGCGGGCCATTGCGCAGGATATGCACGGCATCCGGTTCACTGCCGAGCAGGTCGGGCAACAGGCCGCGAATAATCGCTTCGCCGTCGAACTCGTTGAATGCGCTATCGGTTTCCAACGCCGGCACCGGCAAACCCAGGGCGCGGTACTGATCGAACGTGGCGCTGGCGGTGTGCTGCTGGCGACGCAGGTCGCCGGCGATGCAGCGGTCAAAGGCAATGCCCAGGTCTGCCAGGTGGCGACCGAGCACTTGCGCTTGTTCCACGCCAACGGGCGAGAGGACGTCGTAGTCGTCTGCACCGAAGGAGGCCTGGCCATGTCGAATCAGATAAATGCTGCCCACGTCCGTTTTCCCGGTACGTTGAAAGTCTGGCGAGGTTATGAGGATGCCTGCGAGCTGTCAATGAAAAAACATACGCTTGTTTTAAAAGCGCGTTGGAGCCCGCCTGCTGGCGGTTTGATCACTGGCTCCTTCGCGGTGGCGTCGGTATGCTGGGGTCATCCGCGCTTGGCGCAGTGCTTTTTTTAAGGAGACATATGGATTTTCTGGCCGAATACGCGAGCTTTCTGGCGAAGACCGTCACCCTGGTGGTCGCTATTCTGGTGGTACTGATCAGCTTTGCAGCACTGCGCAGCAAAGGACGTCGTAAATCCGCCGGCCAATTGCAGGTCAGCAAGCTGAATGATTTTTACAAGGGTTTGCGCGAGCGCCTGGAGTCGAGCCTGCTCGACAAAGACCAGCTCAAGGCCCTGCGCAAGTCCGAAAGCAAAGCTGAAAAGAAGAAAGACAAGAAAAAGCCCGAGGCCAAGCCTCGGGTATTCGTGCTGGATTTCGACGGTGACATCAAGGCCTCGGCCACCGAAAGCCTGCGCCATGAAATCACCGCGCTGCTGAGCCTGGCCACCCCCAAGGATGAAGTGGTGCTGCGCCTGGAAAGCGGCGGCGGCATGGTGCACAGCTACGGCCTGGCCTCTTCGCAACTGGCGCGTATCCGCCAGGCTGGCGTGCCATTGACGGTGTGCATCGACAAAGTGGCGGCCAGCGGCGGCTACATGATGGCGTGCATTGGCGAGAAGATCATCAGCGCTCCCTTCGCCATTCTCGGTTCCATTGGCGTGGTGGCGCAGTTGCCCAACGTCAATCGCCTGCTGAAAAAACACGACATCGACTTTGAAGTGCTGACGGCCGGTGAATACAAGCGCACGCTCACAGTGTTCGGCGAAAACACCGAGAAGGGCCGGGAGAAGTTCCAGGAAGACCTGGACATTACCCACCAGTTGTTCAAGAACTTCGTTTCGCGTTACCGCCCACAGTTGGCGATTGACGAGGTGGCTACCGGTGAAGTGTGGCTGGGCGTCGCCGCCCTCGACAAGCAACTGGTCGATGAGCTGCAAACCAGCGATGAATACCTGGCCACCAAGGCCAGGACCGCCGAAGTGTTCCACCTGCACTATGCCGAGCGTAAGAGCCTGCAAGAGCGCGTTGGCCTGGCGGCCAGCGGTTCGGTGGACCGGGTGCTGTTGACCTGGTGGAGCCGCTTGACCCAGCAGCGGTTCTGGTAAGCCCTAATACCCTGTAGGAGCGAGCTTGCTCGCGAAAAAATCACAGGCGCCGCGTTCATTCATCAAGCGCGCGTTATCGTTGACGTTTTTCGCGAGCAAGCTCGCTCCTACAGGTGAGGTCAGATGAGGCGAGGTTGGATAGAGTCCGCCAACTGCGTAAGGATCAGGCAGCACGACACCGCCCCCGCATCCAGCACCCCCAGCGAACGCTCACCCAAACGACTGGCCCGGCCAATCTTGGCCACCAGGTCCTTGGTCGAGTCCCGCCCTTGAGAGGCGGCGGTTTTCATCGCATCGAGTGCATCGTTGAACGATGCCCCCGACGCCTGTGCCCGTTCAAAGGCTTCCACCGCCGGGATCAGCGTATCCATCAAGCACTTGTCGCCCACGCCCGCTTCGGTGATGTCCTGCAACGAGGTCAAGCCGCCGCGCAGCAGGCGGGCGAAGGTCGCGGCGTCGATGTCTTCACGGCCGCGTACTTCGTCGGCCATGCCGATAAACAGGCTGCCATACAAGGGCCCCATGGAGCCGCCGATGCCTTCCATCAGGCTCAGGGTCAGTTCGTCCAGGGCTTCGGCCAGGGTCAGTTGGCGGCCTTCGATCGTGCGACCGCAATGGGCAAAGCCCTTGGCCATGTTGATGCCATGGTCGCCATCGCCTATGGCGCCGTCGACTTCGCTGAGGTACTCACGGTTGGCCACGATGACGCGGACCAGGTCGGCGACAATGGCGCTGCCATCATGGGTGGAAAAATGCTGGCTCATGGTTCACTCCGCCTGGGTCATGCCGATGGAGCGGCAGGGTTGGTCGATCAGGGTTTTGAGCTCGGCGTCGAGGCCGAGCAGGGTCAAGGTCACGCCCATCATTTCCAGGGACGTGAAGTAGTTGCCCACGTAGCAACGGTGAATCTTCAAGCCTTTGGCCTGGAGCTGCTTTTCGATCTCGGCGTAGAAAATATACAACTCCATCACCGGCGTGGCGCCAAGGCCAGAGACCAACACCACCACGCTGTCGTCCTGGCTGAAATCGCGGTCGGCGAGGATCGGTGCCAGCATGCGCTCGGCCATGGCCGCGGCCGGCTCAATCGGGACGACTTCGATACCCGGTTCGCCATGATGGCCGATACCCAATTCCATCTGGCCGTCGGGAATCTGGAAATTGGGCTTGCCCACCGCGGCGATGGTGCAGGGTGTAAGGCCGATACCAATCGAGCGGCAGTGGTCGACGGTTTTCTGCGCCACCCGAATCACGCCGTCCAGGTCGTAATGCTGGGCAGCGGCGGCACCGCCGATCTTCCACATGAAGATCTCCCCGGCCACGCCGCGACGCTTGGCGATGTCGGCCTTGGGCGCGGACGCCACGTCGTCGTTGGCGACCACCGTGCGGATGCGCATGTCTTTGCTGGCGGCCATTTTCATTGCCAGCTTCACGTTCATGTTGTCGCCCGCGTAGTTGCCATACAGGCAGGCCACGCCTGCGCCATGGTCGGCGGCGCGAAAGGCGTCGAAAAAGCTCTTGGCGGTGGGCGAGGAAAAAATCTCGCCGACGGCCACCGCATCCACCAGGCCTGGGCCAACATACCCGAGGAACGCCGGTTCGTGCCCGGAGCCGCCGCCGGTGACAATGCCGACGCGGCCTTGGGCGGAGGGCCTGGCCTTGACGATGACCCGTGGGTTGCTCTCGTACTGGCGCAGTTCGGGGTGCGCGACCAGGATGCCGCGCAGCATGTCTTCGACCACTTGGTCGGGATCGTTGATGACTCGATTCATAACGCGGGTTCCTGTGTTCTTGTTCTAAGGGGCGACACCCCCTCCATTGTGGGAGCTGGCTTGCCTGCGATTGCGGTGTGTCAGTCGGGGAATCTTTATCTGATTCACCGCCATCGCAGGCAAGCCAGCTCCCACAGGTTGTGTGTTGCTGCTGGAGTCAGGGTTCGAGCACAACCTTCAGCGATTTATCGCCGCGCTCCATCACTGCAAACGCTTCCTTGAAATCCGCCAGCGCAAACTTGTGGGTCACCACGTCGCGCATATCGATCTTGCGGTTGCCGATAAAGTCGATGGCCCTGGGGTACATATACGGCCCCAGGTGCGAGCCGAGAATATCCAGCTCCTTGCGGTCGCCGATGATCGACCAATCCACCGTGGCCTCGTCATTGAACACGCTGAATTCGACAAAGCGCCCCAGCTTGCGCAGCATCGCCAGGCCTTGGTTCACCGCCTTGTGGTGCCCGGTGGCCTCGATATAGATGTCGCAGCCGTAGCCGTCGGTGATCTCGCGGATCTTCGCCAACACATCGACCTCGGCCGGGTTCCACACTTCGTCGGCGCCCAGGCGCAGGGCAAGGGCGGCGCGTTCGGGTTTCATGTCCAGCACGATGAGCTTTTTCGGGTTGCGCAACCGCACCGCGCCGATGATGCCCAGGCCCAGGGTGCCGGCACCGGCGACCACCACGATGTCGTCATGGTCGACGTTGGCCCGTTCCGCCGCGTGCAGCGAACAGGCCAGCGGCTCGATCAGGATCGCTTCATCGGGGGCGATGGATTCCGGCACTTTGTGGATGATGCCTTCCTTGGTGAAGATCATGTACTGGGCCATGGCGCCCTGCACATTGTTCTGGAAGCCATACAGGTCGTGCTTCTGGCACATCCAGTACTGGCCGTGGTTACAGAAGCGGCAGCCCCAGCACGGCACGATCTGCTCGGAGATCACCCGGTCGCCCACGGCCACGCCGCGCTTCTCGGCGCCAGGGCCAAGGGCGACCACGCGGCACACGAACTCATGGCCGGGGATCATCGGTGGCTTCACGTAGCGCGGTTGCTCGGCATCGCCCCAGAACGACGGCGCGCCGCGATAGGTCTTGATATCGCCCATGCAAATGCCGCACAGCTCGACCTTGGTGAGGATCTCGTCGGGGCCGGGGGTGGGCACGTCGACGGTTTCCAGGCGGTAGTCTTCCGGGCCGTGGCAGACCACAGCCTGCATGGTTTTCGGGATGCTTGGGGCGAGTTGTTCAGGTGTGCGTTCGGTGACGGTGGACATGACAAAACCTCACGACATAACGATGAATTACTGAATGCTGTAGCCGCCGTCGATCACCATATTGGCGCCGGTGATCATCTGCGCGGCATCGCTGAGCAGGTACAGCGCCAGCCCGGCGATTTCTTCTGGCTGGGCAAAGCGACCTGCCGGGATCTGCAATTTGGCCCGCTCACCCACCTCGCCGGCCCAGGCTTTCTTGCCCAGGGCGGTTTCGACGATGGTGGGGGAGATGGCATTGACGTTCACCTGCGGCGCCCACTCCATGGCCAACACCTTGGTCATGCCGACGATCGCGGCTTTGCTGGCGCAGTAGGCGACGTGACGGTCCAGGCCAATCACGGCGGCCTGGGACGCCAGGTTGACGATGCGTCCGCTGCCTTGGGCGAGCATATGTCTGGCACAGGCCTGGGCCACGAAGAAACTGGCCTTGAGGTTGATGTCCAGGGTGGTGTCCCAGGCGCTTTCGCTGACCTCGATGGCTTTGTCCAGCAGCACCACGCCTGCGCTGTTGATCAGGTAATCCAGGCGTTGGAAGTGGGCAAATACGCGGTCGATGGTGGGTTGTATCTGGCCGACCTGGCCGAGGTCGACGGCAATGCCCAGGTGCCCGGCACCTAGGCCGGCGGCCACCTCGACCACGGCCGGGTCACGGTCCAGCAACGCCACCCGGGCGCCGCGTTCCGCCAGCAAGGTGGCGCAGGCCAGGCCAATGCCGGCGGCGCCACCGGTGATCACCGCGCAACGACCGCTGAGGTCGAAGGCTTGGTTCCAGAAACCAGACATGAATGACTCCATTGATTAATGTAGGAGCGAGCTTGCTCGCGAAGATCGTCAACGATGACGCGGGTAGCCTGACTGCGCGCGGCGTCCTTGAGTTTTTCGCGAGCAAGCTCGCTCCTACAGGTGGGGTGGATTTACTTACCGCCGCTGACTTGCTTGTACAGCGCATCCGCATTGGCATTGGTCACCGGCACCCAGGGCAGGATGTAGTTCTTGGCCGTGCCATCGGCCCATTTCACATCCTTGGCATAGCGCTCCCAAATCACCGACTGCGGCTTGTAGTCCTTGCCGGCCAGGGCACGCAACGCTACGTCCAGCGCGCCTTGGGACTGGGCCTGGGCGTCCTGCAGGAAGGTGGTGACTTCGTCCTTTTTCGCCGCCTGGATCGCATCCGGCATGCCGTCGATGGAGGTCACGGGCACGTCCTTGGAAGTGAGGCCATGGGACTTCAGCGCCTGCACGGCGCCCAGGGCCATGTCGTCGTTCTGGGCGATCACACCGTTAATGCCCTTGGGGTGGGCGTTGAGCCAGTCTTCGGTGAGGGTCATGGCCTGGGCGCGGTCCCAGTTGGCGGTTTTCTTTTCGATGATCTTGATGTCCGGGTGTTTGCCCAGCACTTCCAGTTCGCCCTTTTCCCGGTCGATCTGCGCCGACTGGCCAATCGGGCCCTGGATGATCACCACGTTGCCCTTGCCATTGAGCTTGTCGACCATGGCCTGGGCCTGCAGGCGGCCGCCTTCCACGTCGTCGTTACCCACATACGGCACGCTGGCATCGGCTACTTTCGTATTGGAGGCGATGACCACCACGTCGTTGCTCATGGCGGCCTTGACGGTGCCGACGCCGGCCTTGGTATCAATCGGCACAAAGAGAATCGCGTCGTAGCGTTGGGTCACCATGTTTTCGATCTGGTTGTTCTGGGTCAGGGCGTCGTAGTTGCCGTCGAACACGGTCAACTGCACGGTGCCATCCTTGACCGCCGGGTGTTCTTTGAGCTCGCGGACCCAGTTCTGCATGAACTGGCCCTTGAGGCCGTAGACGGCCGCGCCGATCTTGTAGGTCTTGCCATCGGCGGCCAGGGCGATACTGCTGGCGAGCAGGGAGAGGGCCGCCGCGGCGGCCAGGGTGGTACCCAGTTTCATAAGTAGAACTCCGGTTATTGTTATGGGTCGTTCTTCAGCGTTTCTTCTTGCGCCACACGTCGATCAGTACTGCGAACACGATGATCAGGCCCTTGGCGACCTGCTGGTAATAGGAGGACACGCCGAGCAGGTTCAGGCCGTTGTTGATCACGCCGATCAACAGAGCCCCGAACAAGGTGCCGACAATGCTGCCGGTGCCGCCGGACAAGCTGGTGCCGCCGATCACCACCGCGGCAATCGCGTCCAGCTCATAGGAAACCCCGGCCTGGGGCAGGGCAGAGGTGGTGCGTGCCGACAGCACCACGCCGGCCAACCCGGCGAGCAGGCCCGAGACCACGTACACCGAGAACATCACCTTGCGTACGCCAATGCCGGAGGTGCGCGCGCTTTTTTCATTGCCGCCCACCGCGTACACGTAGCGGCCGTAGGTGGTGTAGCGCAGCACCATCCAGAAAATAAGCGCGACCACGGCGAAGATGATGATCGGCACGCCCACCGGGCCGACCTTGCCGATGCCCAGCGCCAGGTAGGTGTCGGGCAGGTCGGTGATCGGGCTGCCGTCGTTGAGAATAAAGGTCATGCCCCTGGCGATGCTGAGCATGCCGAGGGTGGCCACGAACGGTGGGATCGACAGGTTGGCGATCATAAAACCATTGACCACGCCGAGCATCGCGCCGGCAAACATCCCGGCGCTGACCGCCGCCAACAGGCCGTAACCCTGGGTGGCGACCATGGCGCTGCACAAACCGGCGAACGCCAGGATCGACCCCACCGACAGGTCGATGCCCTTGGTCAGGATCACATAGGTCATGCCAACGGCGAGAATGCCGTTGATGGAGGTCTGGCGCAGGATGTCCATCCAGTTGCGCCAGGTCATGAAGTATTCGCTGGAAAACGCCATTACCACGCACAGCAGGATAAACACCAGCGGCAGGCCGAAGCGGTCGAGGGACAGGCGCAGGCGGTTACGCGGCGCGGCGGTAACGGGGGCGACGATGGTTTTGGCATTCATGAGGCAAGACTCAACAAGGCTTCCTGGGAAAGGGCGGTGTCGGTGCTGACGGTGACCAGCCGGCCGCCTTTGAAGACGGCGATGCGATCACTCAAATGCAGCAGCTCCGGGGCTTCCGACGACACCACAATGGCTGCACCGCCGGCGCGCACAAACTGGTCGAGCAGGTGGTAGATCTCCTGTTTGGCGCCTTCGTCGATGCCGCGGGTCGGTTCATCGCAGAGCAGGCACACCGGCTCCGTGGACAGGCATTTGGCGAGCACCACTTTCTGCTGGTTGCCGCCGCTCATGGACGCCACCGGCAGTTCCAGGGAGCTGGTCTTGATCTGCAGGCGCTTGACCATGTCTTCGGCCAGTTGCGCTTCCTTGCGTGCGTTGATCAGCGACCAACTCGACAAGCGCTTATAGGCCGACAGTGCAATGTTGGACAGGATGCTGCCGGTCAGTACCAGGCCGCTGTCCTTGCGGTCTTCGGTGACCAGCGACATGCCGGCGTCGATGGTCGCCTTGGGCTGGCCGATGGGCATGGGTTTGCCTTGCAAGGTAACGCTGCCGGAATCCGCCACGGTCAGGCCGTAGATGCAGTTGAGGAATTCACTGCGCCCGGAACCCATCAGCCCATAAATGCCGAGGATCTCGCCACGGCGCAGTTGCAGGCTGATGTCGTGAAATTCACCGTTGCGGCTCAGGTTGTCGACTTGCAGGCAGGTGCTGGCCGCACATTCGCGGCCCACCTTGTGGTCGATGCGCGTCAGTTCCTGGCCGACAATGCCGCGCACCAGGTGGTCGCGGTCGATATCGGCCATGCGCCCGCTTTCCACAAAGGCGCCATCACGGAAGATGCTGTAGTCATCGGCGATCTGCGCCAGTTCGCTCAGTCGATGGGACACGTACACGATGCCGGCGCCGCGTGCGGTAAGGCGGCGAATGGCCTTGAACAGGGTTTCGGCCTCGCGCTCGCCGATGGCCGAGGTGGGCTCGTCCATGATCATCACCTGGCAGTCATGGCTGAACGCCTTGGCGATTTCCACCAGTTGCATCTGCGCCACGCTCAGGCGGTGCATGGGGCTGGTGGCGTCGACGTCGAACTCCAGGCTTTCGAGCAGTTCGCGGGTGCGGCGGTTGAGGGCCTTGCTGTCGACGATACAACCGGCGCGGCGCGGTTCGCGGCCCAGCCAGATGTTTTCGGCGACGGTCATGTAGGGGATGGGTTCCAGCTCCTGGGTGATCATCGCGATCCCCGCGGCCAAGGCTTCACTCGGGCGATTGAACTGCACCGGTGCGCCGTTGAGCAGAATGCTGCCGGCGTCACGCTGGGTGATGCCCATCAGGATGCTCAGGAAAGTCGACTTGCCGGCGCCATTGCCGCCGCACAGGGCGTGGACGCTGCCGGCGTGCAGGGCAAGGCGCCCGTCACGCAGGGCCGGCACCCCGGCATAAGCCTTGGCGACATGTTCAGCCTGGAGCAGTAATGGCGTGGCCATCGGCGTGTCCTCGTGCTGTGAATTCTTATTAGGTCGCACAGTCATGTTTCGCTGTGATCATATGTGTATCAAATGAAATTCTGATCAGTCAATCTCTTTCACTTAAAAGGTGCGATTCTCATCTTTGGCCCGCCGATTACCTTTATATAGGGCTTTGACTGGCGAGTCAGCTAAATCTCGCTTGACAGGAAGGGGTGAATGCTTGCGAAATGCGTGAGAGATATTTCACTAAGTGATCATTTGATCAGTGGAGTTTGGCACCATGAACACACCTTTCCGGGTGGCTATCGGATGCGATGAAGCAGGTTTTGAACTCAAAGAGCTGTTGAAGCGCCATATCGAGGCGTTGGGGTACCCGGTGACCGACTTCGGTACGCATTCCACGGCGCCGGTGCTGTACCCAGACATCGCCCTGGCCGTGGCCACGGCCATCAATGCCGGGCAACAGCGCCTCGGTGTGCTGGTGTGCGGCACCGGGATTGGCATGGCCATCTCGGCCAACAAGGTGCTGGGCATCCGTGCGGCCCAGGCCCATGACACCTATTCGGCGGAGCGGGCGCGCAAGAGCAACGATGCGCAAATCCTCTCCATCGGTGCGCGGGTCATCGGCGCGGAGTTGGCCAAAAGTATCGTCAGTGCGTTTTTGGCCTCGGAGTTCGAAGCGGCGCGGTCTGGGGCCAAGGTCGAGCGCATCAATGCGATCGAGCGTGATGGGCATCAGTAGTGGACGGCGCAGGGCAAGAGTCGGGAGAATGTGCCTTTGACGCCGAAACGGAAGCCCGTCCCCATGAGTGACAGTACCCAGCGCATGGCCAGTGATATCGATCAGATGACCGAAGTGGCGATGCTCTATTACCTTGAGAACGTCACTCAGGAGGCCATCGCCAAGCGCTTTGACCTGTCGCGGGCCAAGGTCAGCCGCCTGCTCAAGCGTGCGCGTGATGAAGGGATTGTCGAGGTGCGCGTGTTGCAGCATCCGGCGATGAACAATGAGCTGGAGCGGGCGTTGGTAGAGCGCTTCAAGCTCGACCGCGCCTTGATCGCCGTCGACCACAGTGACCCCGACACCCAGCGCTCGGCGGTCGCCAGCCTGGTGGCCAACTACCTCAACAAGACCCTGGGCGACGGCATGATCGTTGCCGTGGGCATGGGCCGTAACGTCGGCGCGGTGGCCGACAACGTGTTTCTGCCGGTGACCCGCAATTGCACTTTTGTGTGTGCCATCGGCGGTTCGCTTAAAGCCGGTGAGTACATGAACCCTGACCACATCTGCCGGCGGCTGGCCCTGCGCTTTGGTGGCGAGAGTGAAAGCCTCTACGCCCCCGCGCTAGTGGCCAACCCGGAACTGCGCGGGGTGCTGATCAATAACGACACGGTGCGTTCGACCCTTGACCGCGCCCGCCGTGCCGATATTGCCCTGATCGGCATCGGCGACATGAGCGAGAACAGCAACATGGTGCGCATGGGCTGGTTCTCGCCCCAGGAAATCGCCCAGGCACGCCTGTCTGGCACCGTGGGCGACATGATGGGCTATGACTTTATCGACATTCACGGCCAGCCGGCGGTCAACGCCATCCAGGGGCGAGTGATCGGGTTGACGGTGCAGGAGCTGTTTCGCATCCCGGACGTGGTGGCGATTGCCAGTGAGAACACCAAGGCGGCGGCGACTTTGGGGGCGTTGCGCTCGGGGGTGATCAATACGCTGGCCACCACGGTGACCAATGCCCACACCATCCTGGCGCTGGACGATGCCACTCGTAAAACCTGATGAGTCGTCTATCTGGCAGGCGGGCAGGCTTTCTGTGGGAGCTGGCTTGCCTGCGATTGCATCGACCCGGTCTACCTGATGCACCGAGGTGCCTGCATCGCAGGCAAGCCAGCTCCCACAAGAGTTGCTGTGCTTCTGATGGGGGGTTACAGGTTTTGTAATAGTTTTGCGCTGTGGGAAATTTGTATTTCGAATGTAGGATTCAAGTCCTTTTGTCATTTCAGGACTTGCATGAACACCCTCTCGGAGCCTCCCAGTCGTCTTTCCCCAAGACAACCCCTGTCGCTGTTTCCGCTCAAGCACCCCGTATTCCGTCAACTAACCTTGTCCCGGTCGTATGACCGCACTTTGCCGTGCCTGGCATTCTAAAAATTTTAAAGACAGAGATTCTATAAATGGAATGGTTAGCGGATCCCACGGCCTGGCTTGGCCTGGCGACCTTGATTGTGCTGGAACTGGTGCTGGGTATCGACAACCTGGTGTTTATCGCGATTCTGGCGGACAAGTTGCCACCGGAGCAGCGTGACCGTGCGCGGTTGATCGGCTTGTCCCTGGCGTTGTTGATGCGCCTGGGCCTGTTGGCGAGTATTTCCTGGTTGGTGACCCTGACCCAGCCGCTGTTCGAGGTGTTCGACAAGAGCTTCTCCGGCCGTGACCTGATCATGCTGTTCGGCGGTATATTTTTGCTGTTCAAGGCCACCATGGAATTACACGAGCGCCTTGAAGGCCATGTGGCGCAGCACAAGGGCAACGTGGCTTACGCAATGTTCTGGCCGATCGTCGCGCAGATCGTGGTGCTGGATGCGGTGTTCTCCCTCGACGCGGTGATTACCGCCGTGGGCATGGTTGACGAGCTGGCGGTGATGATGATCGCAGTGATCGTGTCCATCGGCCTGATGATCGTGGCGAGCAAGCCGCTGACCCGTTTCGTCAATGCGCACCCGACCGTGATCATGCTGTGCCTGGGCTTCTTGATGATGATCGGTTTCGCACTGACCGCCGAAGGCTTGGGCTTCCATATTCCCAAGGGCTACCTGTACGCGGCCATTGGCTTCTCGATTCTGATCGAGGTGTTCAACCAGATCGCCCGGGCTCGCCGCAAGAAATCGGCCCAGGGTGTGTTGCCAGTGCGTGAGCGCACTGCCCATGCGGTGATGCGCTTGTTGGGCGGTCGCAGCCTGGCGGTGGAAGAGGTGGGTGAAGAGGTCGCCGACCTGCTGGGCGAGCCGGATGCTGCCCAGGGCCCGCTGTTTGACCGACGTGAACGGGTGATGATCAGCGGCGTGCTGCAACTGGCCGAGCGGCCGATTCGCACCTTGATGACCCCAAGGGCCAAGGTTGATTGCATCGACCTGGCGGACGACCCCGAGACGATCCGCTTGAATCTGATGCACTCGTCCTACTCGCGCCTGCCGTTGATCCGTAACGGTGCAGTGGATGAGCCATTGGGCTTTGTGCACAAGAAGGAGTTACTCAAGGAGTACCTGGCCGGTAACGAGCCGAACCTGGAACACCTGGCGCGTCGTGCGATCAACCTGCTGGAGAGTTTTTCGATCCTCAATGCCCTGGAGCAGATGCGCCAGGAGTCCACTCACATCGCCTTCGTGATCAACGAATTCGGCGACTTCATGGGTGTGTTGAGCATGACGGACATTCTGGAATCCATCGCCGGTGAATTGCCCGATGCCAGCGAAATCGAAGGGCCGGACATTGTCGAGGACGGCGATGGTTTCCGTGCCAATGGCGCCTTGAACCTTAACCTGGTGCGTCAGCGCACGGGCTTCAAGGCGGTGGCGACCGAGGATTATCAGACCTTGGCGGGTTTGGTGATGAGCCTGCTCGACCGTCTGCCGGTGGTGGGCGATAGCCTGGAGCATGAAGGCTGGCGCCTGATGGTGGCTGAAGTGGAGGAGCGTCGAGTGACACAAGTGCACTTGCGCCCTGGCGCGGGTCATAACGACTGAAGATGTCCTGCACAAACGGCGCTTGCTCTTCCAGAGGGCCGAAGCCTTTGAATTTTTCTACCAGGGCGCCATTCAGGTAGATCAGCAGCGTCGGGGTGCCTGTTACGTCAGGGTGCCTCGGCGTGTGCGCGCAATCGACTACCAGGCTCACGACTCTAGGATGCTTCCAGGCGTGCAGTTCGAACAAGGGCCCTGCCTGCACGCAGGCAGGGCAGTGTTCGGAAACAAACAGAATGAATACCGGGCGTGGTGTGTTCAGTAACCGTTCGAACGCCTTGGCGCTGGAAATTCTGCTCGTTGCAACTCCCATGATGATCCCCCCTTCAAGCCGCAGTCGTTTTTCCCAACGCTAAGCCCGCAGGTGTGTAGCGTCTACTGTCAACCTTCACAGGTCTGCCGTACCGCTGCGACCCATGAGAGTGCGCAGTAACAGCGTTGTGGGGCCTTGAGTAGCAAGCCGTGGCAAAGATGCTGCCACGCCGTGGAATCATTCCAATCGTTATCTTGCTGATCTCTAACGACTTTCACCCCAGCATATTTTTCCTTCAGGACCTGTGGCACACTTTCTGCTGTCTATTCCGTTGTTACATACCAAGTTCCGGTATAGCGGAATACACAATCCCTGGAGTGCTTGTCATGCATCACCGACCTTCCGTATTCAAAGCGTGTGTTTTTCTTGTCGCCGCATCGGCTTCCCTCGCCAGCGTGGTGCAGGCGGCGGACAGCAAGCTTGATGATGTGCTCAAGCGCGGGCACTTGATCGTAGGTACAGGCAGTACCAATGCGCCGTGGCACTTCCAGGGAGCGGATGGCAAGTTGCAGGGATTTGATATCGACATCGGCCGCATCGTGGCCAAAGGCTTGTTCAATGACCCAAGCAAGGTGGAGTTTGTGGTGCAGTCGTCCGATGCACGTATTCCCAACCTGCTCACCGACAAGGTCGACATGAGCTGCCAGTTCATCACTGTTACCGCCAGCCGTGCGCAGCAGGTGGCCTTTACCCTGCCGTACTATCGCGAAGGCGTCGGCCTGCTGCTGCCCAACAACAGCAAGTACAAGGAAATCGAAGACCTGCAGGCGGCGGGCGATGACGTCACCGTGGCCGTGCTGCAGAACGTGTATGCCGAAGAGCTGGTGCATCAGGCGCTGCCCAAGGCCAAGGTCGACCAGTACGACAGTGTTGACCTGATGTACCAGGCCGTGAATTCAGGCCGCGCCGATGCCGCGGCTACCGACCAGTCCTCGGTCAAATACCTGATGGTGCAAAACCCCGGTCGTTATCGCAGCCCGACTTATGCCTGGAGCCCGCAAACCTACGCCTGCGCGGTCAAGCGCGGCGACCAGGACTGGCTGAACTTCGTCAACACCGCGCTGCATGAAGCCATGACCGGTGTGGAGTTTCCCACCTACAAAGCGTCTTTCAAGCAATGGTTCGGGGTTGATCTGCCAGAGCCGGCAATCGGTTTTCCCGTGGAATTCAAATGATCCGGAACAGCCGGGGCGTGCTTGAGCGCGCCCCACTCAGGTACTGCCGACCATGAACTATCAGTTGAACTTTGCCGCCGTCTGGCGTGATTTCGACACCTTGCTGGCAGGGCTCGGCCTGGGCCTGCAGTTGTCGTTGCTGTCGATCGCAATCGGCTGCGTGATCGGCCTGTTGATGGCGTTTGCCATGCTCTCCAGGCACCGCGCGTTGCGTATTTTTGCCTCGGTGTACGTGACGGTGGTGCGCAACACCCCGATCCTGGTGTTGATCCTGTTGATCTACTTCGCCTTGCCCTCCCTGGGCATTCGCCTGGATAAGATTCCCTCGTTCATCATTACCCTGTCGCTGTATGCCGGTGCCTATCTCACCGAAGTGTTCCGCGCAGGCTTGGTGAATATTCCCAAGGGCTTGCGTGAAGCCGGCCTGGCCATCGGCCTGGGCGAGTGGCGGATCCGCGCTTACATCACCGTGCCGGTGATGCTGCGCAACGTGCTGCCGGCGCTGTCGAACAACTTTATCTCGCTGTTCAAGGACACCTCCCTGGCCGCTGCGATCGCGGTGCCGGAGCTGACCTATTACGCCCGCAAGATCAACGTCGAAAGCTACCGGGTGATTGAAACCTGGCTGGTCACGACCGCGCTCTACGTGGCTGCCTGTTACCTGATTGCCATGCTGCTCCGTTACCTGGAACAGCGTTTGGCTATCCGTCGCTGAGGAAGGGTCCCCATGTACGAATCCCCCAGTTGGCTGCATGAATTGTGGATCGCCCGCGAGACCCTTTGGGCTGGCTTCCAGGCCAGTGTGGCGGTCTCGGCGCTGGCGATAATCTTTGGCACCCTGATCGGCATCGTCGCCGGGTTGATCCTGACCTACGGCAAGTTCTGGATGCGTGCGCCGTTCCGTCTGTATGTCGATTTGATCCGTGGCACGCCGGTGTTTGTGCTGGTGTTGGCGTGTTTCTACATGCTGCCGGCCCTTGGCTGGCAAATCAGTGCCTTCCAGGCCGGTGCGGTTGGGCTGACCTTGTTCTGTGGCTCCCATGTATCGGAGATCGTACGCGGCGCGCTGCAAGCCATTCCCCGTGGGCAGCTGGAAGCAGGCAAGGCGATTGGCCTGACGTTTTATCAGTCTCTGGGTTACGTGCTGTTGCCCCAGGCGCTGCGGCAGATCTTGCCGACCTGGGTCAATTCCTCCACGGAAATCGTCAAGGCTTCCACCTTGTTATCGGTGATCGGCGTGGCCGAATTGCTGCTCAGTACCCAGCAGGTGATCGCGCGCACCTTCATGACCCTGGAGTTCTACCTGTTCGCCGGTTTTCTGTTCTTTGTCATCAACTACGCCATCGAATTATTCGGGCGCTACATTGAAAAGCGGGTGGCCTTGCCATGAATCAAGCTCAAACCAACCCAGCGCTGCTGGACATTCGTGGCCTGCGTAAACAATACGGCCAGGTGGAAGTGCTCAAGGGCGTCGACCTGTCCATGCAGCGCGGCAATGTGGTGACGTTGATCGGCTCCAGTGGCTCGGGCAAGACCACTTTGCTGCGCTGCGTGAACCTGCTGGAGGAGTTCCAGGGCGGGCAGATCACCCTGGATGGCGAGTCCATCGGCTACAGCGATGTCGGCGGCAAGCGTGTACGCCACCCGGAGCGGGTGATCGCCCAGCACCGTGCAATGACCGGCATGGCGTTTCAGCAATTCAACCTGTTCCCACACCTGACCGCGCTGCAGAACGTTACCCTCGGCTTGCTCAAGGTCAAGAAAATGGGCAAGGATGAAGCGGTAGCCCTGGCCGAAAAATGGTTGGACCGCGTGGGCCTGCTGGAGCGCCGCAATCACTTTCCCGGCCAACTGTCTGGCGGTCAGCAACAGCGCGTGGCGATTGCCCGGGCCATTGCCATGAACCCCAGTCTGATGCTGTTCGATGAAGTCACCTCGGCCCTCGACCCAGAGCTGGTGGGCGAAGTGCTCAGCGTGATCAAGGGGCTGGCGGAAGAGGGCATGACCATGTTGTTGGTCACCCACGAAATGCGCTTTGCCTATGAGGTCTCGGACCAGATCGTGTTCATGAACCAGGGCCGCATTGAAGAGCAGGGCAGCGCGAAGGACATCTTCGAACGGCCGCAGTCGCCGCGCCTGGCGGAATTTCTCAAGAATATTCGTTTTTAACAAGGAGCAACTTTTATGAGCATTACTCGTTACGGCACCGGCAGCACCGCAGGTGGCGGCCAGCCACGTCCGTTCGCCCGCGCCGTGGAAGCCGATGGCTGGCTGTATGTGTCGGGCCAGGTGCCTGCGGTGGACGGTGAAATCATCAATGGTGGCATCATTGAGCAAACCCGCCAGACGATGCGCAATGTGGTGGCGATCCTTGAAGAAGCCGGCTACGAACTCAAGGATGTGGTGCGGGTGGGCGTATGGTTGGAAGACCCACGGGACTTCTGGAGTTTCAACAAAGTGTTCGGCGAATACTTCACCCCGGAACACGCCCCGGCGCGCGCCTGTGTGCAGGCCAACATGATGGTCGATTGCAAGGTCGAGATCGATTGCGTGGCCTACAAGAAAAAGGACTGAATACCCACCCTAAACCCACAACAAATCAATTGTGGGAGGGGGCTTGCCCCCGATAGCGGTGTGTCAGTCAAAAATGTATCCACTGACACTCCCTCATCGGGGGCAAGCCCCCTCCCACAGGGGAGTTGTGTCGTACCCAACAACTTTGACGGGACCAGAAACCGCCATGACCGAAGACACCATCAAACGCCGCGCCAAAGGCCTGGACCGTGCGTTCGATATCCTCGATTTTCTCAAGGAAATCGGCCAGCCCCTGCGCCCGAATGATATTGCCAGCGGCATCGGCAGCCCCAAATCCACGGTCTACGAACTGGTGGCGTCGTTGCTGGAGCGGCGCATCCTGGAGACCGTGGGCAAGGATGGCCACGTGTACCTGGGCCGCCAGCTGTATTTCCTCGGCCAGGCGCACCTGCGCCACTTCGACCTGACCCGTGAGGCCGACCACGCCTTGCAGGAGATTGTCAGCCAGACCCACGAAACCGCGCAGATGTGCCTGCTCAACGGGCGCAAATACACGGTGGCGCTGATGCGCGAGGGCCAGCGGCATTTCCGTATATCTTCGGATATCGGTGAAAACGCGCCCATCCCGTGGACGGCCTCGGGGCGCTTGTTGCTGGGGCATTTGAGCGACCAGCAGATCGTCGACCTGATCGACCCCGACGATTTCATCCTGCCGGACGGCCTGCGCCTGCCGCTGGACACCTTCCTGGCGCAAATCCGCCAGGCCAGCCTCGATGGGTTCTTCTCCTTCGACAGTGTGGCCGACACCTTCACCCATTGTTTTGCCGCCCCGGTGCGCGATGCCCAGGGCATCAGCATCGCGACCCTGTGCATCGTCGCCCCCCGGGCTGACGCGAGCAAAAACTACCACGACTATCGCCGGGTACTAATCGACAGTGCCAACAGCCTGGCCCGGCGCATCAACGAATAGGAGTTTTCCATGTCTGCCCTCAACGCCGTTGAAAAAGGTGCCGCCGCCGTCGGTGCCCATTTGGTTCGCGATGTCAGCCTGCCGGCCCTGGTGCTGCACCGTGACGCCCTGGAACATAACATCCGCTGGATGCAGGACTTTGTCCGCAGCAGCGGCGCCGAGCTGGCGCCCCACGGCAAGACCAGCATGATGCCCGCCCTGTTCCAGCGCCAGATCGCCGCTGGCGCCTGGGGCATCACCCTGGCTACCGCCGTGCAAACCCGTGCCGCCTACGCCAGCGGCGTGCGTCGTGTGCTGATGGCCAACCAGTTGGTGGGCGCGCCGAACATGGCCTTGATCGCCGACCTGCTGGCCGATAAGGATTTTGACTTCCATTGCATGGTCGATCACCCGGACAACGTTGCCGACCTGGGCCTGTTCTTTGCCGCCCGTGGCCAGCGCCTTAACGTGATGATCGAGTACGGCGTGGTCGGTGGCCGTTGCGGTTGTCGCAGCGAGCAAGAGGTGCGTGAGCTGGCCAAGGCGATCCAGGCCCAGCCGGCGTTAGCCCTCACCGGTATCGAGGGTTACGAAGGCGTGATCCACGGCGAGCACGCCATCAGTGGCATTCGCGCCTTCGCCGCCAGCCTGGTGAGCCTGGCGGTCGAGCTGCAAGACAGCGGCCTGTTCGACCTGCCCAAGCCGATCATCACCGCATCGGGCTCGGCCTGGTACGACCTGATCGCCGAGTCGTTCGAAACGCAGAACGCCGCCGGCCGCTTCCTCAGCGTGTTACGCCCTGGCAGTTACGTGGCCCACGACCATGGCATCTACAAAGAAGCGCAGTGCTGCGTACTCGAACGCCGTAGCGACCTCAACGAGGGCCTGCGCCCGGCAATGGAAGTCTGGGCGCACGTGCAGTCGCTGCCGGAGCCGGGTTTTGCGGTGATCGCCCTGGGCAAGCGTGATGTGGCCTACGACGCCGGTTTGCCCGTGCCGCTCAAACGCTACAAGGCCGGGATCGTGCCGGCGCAAGGTGATGATGTGAGCGGGTGCAAGGTCACGGCGGTGATGGACCAGCATGCGTTCATGACCGTGGCGCCGGGAGTGGAATTGCGCATTGGCGACATTATTTCGTTTGGTACGTCCCACCCTTGTCTGACCTTTGACAAGTGGCAGGTGGGGTGCCTGGTGGATGAGCAGTTGCAGGTGGTTGAGTCTCTGCGTACCTGCTTCTAGACCGCGTCGCGGCTATCGCAGCGATGCGGCGACCCGACAAGCCAGCTCCCACAGTGACCGCGTTTTAACTGAAGGAATGCAGTCGAATGTGGGAGCCGGGCTTGCCCGCGATGGGGCCCTCCCAGCACACCCGAGAATTCTGCCATGAACACCCACCCCCACATCGCCCTCATCGGCGAATGCATGATCGAACTGCAACACCGCGCCGACGGCAGCCTGCACCAGAGCTTCGGCGGCGACACCCTGAACACTGCGGTGTACCTGCGCCGCGAGCTGGGCGAGGTCGGTAGCGTTGACTACGTTACCGCCCTGGGCGATGACAGCTTCAGCGATGCCATGTGCGAGCATTGGCACGCCGAAGGCCTTGGCCTGAGCAGGGTGCAGCGCCTGCCTGGGCGCCTGCCGGGCCTGTACTGCATCCAGACTGACGCCCAGGGCGAACGTAAATTCCTCTATTGGCGCAACGAAGCGGCCGTGCGCGACTGCTTCACCACGCCGGCCGCCGAGCCGGTCCTGGCGGCCTTGCCGGGCTATGACGTGGTGTATTTGAGCGGCATTACCCTGGCGGTGCTGGGAGATATCGGACGTGAGCGCTTACTGCAGGCGCTGATCGAAGCCCGCCAGCGCGGCGCCAAGGTGGTGTTCGATAACAACTACCGGCCGCGGCTGTGGGCTGATGTGCAAGCGGCCCGTGAGGCGTATCGCAGGGTGTTGGCCGAAGTGGACATTGCCTTGCTCACCGAGGATGACGAACGCGCGTTGTTTGGTTATGAGGATAGCGAGCAGGTGTTTGCGGCGTACCCGTCGATTGCAGAAGTGGTGCTCAAACGGGGGGCGGATGCGTGCCTGATTCGTTGCGCGGGGGAGCGCTTTGCGGTGCCGGCGTTGAAGGTGGAGAAGGTGGTGGACACCACGGCGGCGGGGGATTCGTTCAGTGCGGCGTATCTGGCCAGCTGGCTCAAGGGTGGCTCGCCCCAGGAAGCCGCTTTGGCGGGGCATCGGCTGGCGAGCCGGGTGATTCAGGTGCCGGGTGCTCTGATACCCAGGTGAATGGCCGCCTGCGGCGGTTCGCGGGCAAGCCCGCTCCCACAGTTGATCGTGTTTTAACTGAACGAACGCGGTCGAATGTGGGAGCGGGCTTGCTCGCGAAAGCGGTCTGGAGCCAAATGCTCAATCGCGATAAAACACCTGCACCAGGTGATACCCAAACTTGCTCTTGATCGGCCCGTGCACCACCTTCACCGGTTTCTTGAAGATCACCGCATCAATGGCCCCCACCATCTGCCCGGGCCGCACTTCGCCCAGGTCGCCGCCACGTTTTCCAGACGGGCAGGTGGAGTACTTCTTGGCCAGCACATCAAAGGCTTCGCCCTTGGCAATGCGCTGCTTGAGTTGTTCGGCTTCTTCGCTGGTTTTCACCAGAATATGACGGGCTTGGGCTTTCATGGGGCTCTACCAGCTGTGCGACGGCGCGCGATTATGCCTGAACTCAGGCCTCGCCGCCGATCATGCTACGGATTTTGTTGGCCAACAGGTCAATGGAAAACGGCTTGGCGACCATGTCCATACCGTCTTCCAGGAACCCCTGGCGCTCGGCGGCTTTCTCGGCATAACCGGTCATGAACAGCACGCGCAGGCCGGGGCGATGCTGGCGGGCGATTTCCGCCAGTTGCCGGCCGTTCATGCCGGGCAGGCCGACGTCGGTCACCAGCAAGTCCACACGCAAGTCCGACTCCAGCAACGGCAGCGCTGCACGCGCATCCGCCGCCTGGTGCGCGGTGTAGCCCAGTTCGTCGAGTACATTGACCACCAGCATGCGCACCGCCGGGTCGTCCTCGACCACCACCACCGCTTCACCGGCCAGGGCCACGGGGGCTTCGGTCAGGCTGGTGGGCAGGCTGCTTTCCAGTGCCGTGCCATACAAACGCGGCAGGTACAGGCGCACGCAGGTGCCCTGGCCGGGTTCGCTCTGGATGGTCACGTGGCCACCGGACTGCTGGGCAAAGCCGTAGATCATCGACAACCCAAGGCCCGTGCCTTGGCCGATGGGCTTGGTGGTGAAGAACGGGTCGAACGCCTTGGCGAGGATTTTCGGCGCCATGCCGCTGCCGTTGTCGCTCACGCCGAGCATCACATAGTCGCCGGCCTTGACCGGTTCCAGGGTGGTGATGTCG
The DNA here is from genome assembly GCF_009935965.1 of Pseudomonas sp. L13. Classification (NCBI taxonomy): domain Bacteria; kingdom Pseudomonadati; phylum Pseudomonadota; class Gammaproteobacteria; order Pseudomonadales; family Pseudomonadaceae; genus Pseudomonas; species Pseudomonas sp. L13. The sequence goes on along the minus strand of NZ_QODJ01000028.1, from coordinate 51,022 downwards.
GTGCCGTCCAGGTAACTGTTGGCGGTTTCGATCAGCAGCTCGCCGCCGTCGGGCATGGCGTCGCGGGCGTTGATCACCAGGTTGAGCAGGGCGTTTTCCAATTGGCTGGCGTCAGTGTTCACCGGCCAGATGTCCTTACCCAGTTGTACCTTGAGTTCGATATGCGCGCCCTTGGTGCGTCGGAACAGGTCTTCCAGGGACGCCACCAATTGGTTGGGGTCGGTGGGGCGACGGTCCAGCGACTGTCGCCGCGAGAACGCCAGCAGCCGGTGGGTGAGGGCAGCGGCACGGTGGGCGGAGGACACGGCGGCATCGGCAAAACGGCCGATATCGTCGCTGCGTCCGGCGGCAATGTAACGCTGCATCAGGTCGAGGCTGCCGATGATGCCGGTGAGCATGTTGTTGAAGTCATGGGCGATACCACCGGTGAGCTGGCCGACCGCTTCCATCTTCTGGGCATGGCGCAGGGCATCTTCGGCACGTTCGCGCTCGAACATCTCGTTTTGCAGGCGCTGGTTGGCCTCGGCCAGCGCCTGGGTGCGCTGGGCCACGCGTTCTTCAAGGTTCTCGTTGAGGTGGCGCAGGGCCTCTTCGGTGAGCTTGCGTTCGGTCTCGTCGATCACAAAGATGTAGAAACCATTCACCGAGCCGTCACTGCTAAAGCGCGGCAAGTACTTCATCAGCGCATGGCGCGGGCGGCCATCGCGATGAGGCGTCACCGTCATGAAGCTGCACGCCTTGCCCTTGAGCGCGGCGGCAATCTTGTCTGCGCGCCCGGCATACACATCGTCGCCGAGCACTTCGCGGATGGTCTTGCCGTACAGCTCCTGGGGCGTCTTGCCGTACCACTCGAGGTAGGCGCTGTTGTTGAGGCGAAAGCGCTGGTCGTGGTCAACGTAGCCGATCAATACGGGCATGGCGTTGATGATCAGTTGCAGCTCGGTCTGGCTCTGACGCAAGGCCTGCTCGGTGTTTTTGCGCTCGGTGAGGTCCAGCGCGGCGCCGAGGAACCGTGCCGGCCGGCCATGATGATCCTTGTAGCAGCGGCCTCGGGCGAATACCCAGCGCACCTGGCCGTCGGCTTGCTGTAGGCGGTATTCCTCGGCGTATTCGGTGCCGTGGGTGATGCAATGCTTGATGCTGCGCGTCACCGTGCCCCGGTCTTCGGGATGCACACCGTGCAGGTAGGCGCTGATGGGCAGCAGGCTTGAGTCGCTAGGGTCGACGCCATGCAGGTAGGCGAAATGGGCGTCGGCAATGAAACGGTCTTCGCCTATATCCCAGTCCCAGGTCCCCACCGCGTCGGTGGCCGCCAGCGCCAGTTGCAGGCGCTGCTCGGTATTGTGCTGGGCCTTGAGGCTTGCTTCGGAACGCTGTTGCAGTTCGAGGGTTTTGCTGCGCCGCTCATTGGTTTCAATGGCTGTGACCAGGATGCCGGCCACCTGGCAGCTTTCATCGCGCACCGGGCTGTAGGTCAGGTCCAGCCATATCTCGGTGTCGCGGCCCTCGCGTTGCAGCACAAAGCGTTGCTCGCTGAAGGTGCGCACCTGGCCGCCGAGCACGGCGTCGTAGACCGGCGCGGCGAAGTTTTCCAGCTCGGGCCAAGTGTAGTGCGCCGGCTGGCCCAGGGCGCCGGGGTGCTTGGCGCCTATCAGGTGGGCAAAGCCATCGTTATAGAGTTGCGTGAGGTGCGGGCCCCACAGCAGCACCATGGGCATGGGTGAATGCACGACGATATCGACGGCAGTGCGCAGGCTTTGCGGCCACTCACTGGCCTCACCGAGTGGGCTTTGTGCCCAGTCCAGCCGCTTGATCAACGCAGCGGCTTCGCTACCGGTGGATGTTCCATTCATAAAAAGCCCTGAGCATGACGCTTTGAAAAATGACAACACCCATTGTCCCAAGGAAAGACAACGGGTGACTACCCCCGAAAAATAGCATGCCTTGAGGGTTTTTCTTCAAAACGCTGTGTCAGCGCTGAAACCTTTCATCTAGTCGGCCAGCTCAGCCCTGTCGCGAAATTGCTCCAGCGCCTGGGGGTTGGCCAGGGCATCGGTGTTTTTCACCGGCTCGCCATGCACCACATTGCGCACCGCCAATTCGACGATTTTGCCGCTGATGGTGCGGGGGATATCCGTGACAGCGAGGATCTTCGCCGGCACGTGGCGCGGTGTGGTGTTGGCGCGAATCACCTGGCGGATCTGCTGTTGCAGCGCCTCGTCCAGTTCGATCCCGTCCTCCAGGCGCACAAACAGCACCACGCGCACGTCGTCCTGCCAACGTTGACCGATGGCGAGGCTTTCCAGCACCTGCGGGATTTTTTCCACCTGGCGATAAATCTCGGCGGTGCCAATACGCACGCCGCCGGGGTTGAGCACCGCGTCGGAACGCCCATGAATCAACAGGCTGCCGTTGGCGCGTTGCTCGGCATAGTCGCCCTGGGCCCACACGCCGGGGAACTGGCTGAAATACGAAGCGCGCAGTTTTTGCTGCTGCGGGTCGTTCCACAACCCGATGGGCATGGCAGGGAAATGCCGGGTGCACACCAGTTCGCCTTTCTCTCCGACCAGGGGCCGGCCCTGGTCGTCCCACACTTCGATGGCCATGGCCAGGCTCTTGCACTGCATCTCACCGCGCCGCACCGGCAGCACCGGGTTGCCGATCACAAAGCAGGAGACAATGTCGGTGCCACCGGACATCGAGGACAGGCACAGCTGCGCCTTGATCTCGCGGTACACGTAGTCGTAACTCTGGGGCGACAGCGGCGAGCCGGTCGAAATCAAGCCCTTGAGGCTGCCCAAGTCGTGGCTCAGGCGCGGCTGCAACCCTGATTTTTCCAGGGTGGCGAGGAATTTGGGGCTGGTGCCGAATACGCTGATCTTTTCCGCATCGATCAGGTCGAGCAAGCGTTCGGGGCCGGGGTGGAACGGCGAGCCGTCGTACAGCACCGCGGTGGCGCCGATCGCCAGCACCGACACCAGCCAGTTCCACATCATCCAGCCGCAGGTGGTGTAGTAGAACAGGCAGTCCTCGCGGTTCAGGTCGGCATGCAGGCCGTGTTCCTTGAGGTGCGTCAGCAATACGCCGCCCGTGCCGTGGATGATGCACTTGGGGATGCCGGTGGTGCCGCTGGAATAAAGGATATACAGCGGGTGATCGAACGGCACCGCGACAAATTCGGGTTCGCCGCAGGCTTGGTAGAAGTCGTCCCACAGCGCGACGTGGGCGTGGATGGTGTAGTCCCCAGCCTGAGCCTCGGGCTTGGCGTAAGGCACGATGATCAGCTGTTGCAGGGAGGGCAGGCGTTCAAGGATTTCATTGAGCTTGGCGCTCTGGTCGATGCGCTTGCCGGCATAGCGGTAGCCGGCGCAGGTGATCAGCACCTTGGGCTCGATCTGGCCGAAGCGGTCGATGACGCCCTGGGTGCCGAAGTCTGGCGAGGAGCACGACCAGATCGCACCGAGGCTGGTGGTGGCGAGCATACCCACCAGGGTTTGCCAGGTGTTGGGCATGCAGGCGGCCACCCGGTCACCCAGGCCAACGCCGGCCGCCCGCAGGCTTTTTTGCAGGCCGGCCACGTGTTCCGCCAGTTGCGCATAGCTCAACTGTTCACGTTGGCCGTCTTCGCTGATGGCTACCACAGCAGGGTGATCATCGCGGCGGCGCAACAGGTGTTCGGCAAAGTTCAGGGTGGCGCCGGGAAACCATTGGGCGCTAGGCATCTCGATGTCTTCGATCAGGGTGACGCTGGGCGGGCTACGAAACTGCACGTCAAAGAACGCGACAATCGCCTGCCAGAAGTCCGGGCGCTGGTCGATGCTCCATTGGTGCAGGGCGGGGTAGTCGTGGAGCTGCACGCCGTGGCGTTGGATGATGAAGCGGCGGAACTGGTCCATGCGTGTGGCGTGGATGCGTTCGCGGGACGGTTGCCAGAGGATGTCGGACATAAGCTGCCTCTTATTAAAATTGTGGGAGCTGGCTTGCCTGCGATAGCGGTGTATCAGTCATAGATCGGGCAACTGACCCAATGCTATCGCAGGCAAGCCAGCTCCCACATTAGATAGGCTGTGTGTTAATTACTGGGCCAGCCAGCCACCATCGATGTTCCACGCTGCGCCGCGTACCTGGGCACCGGCTTCACTGCACAAGAACAACACCAGCTCGCCCAACTGCGACGGCGTTACAAACTCCAGCGACGGCTGTTTCTCCGCCAGCAGGTCCTGCTGTGCCTGCTGTGGATCTACCCCGGTGGCCACACGATCATCAATCTGCTTCTGCACCAGTGGCGTCAGCACCCAGCCCGGGCAGATGGCGTTGCAGGTCACATTGCTGGTGGCGGTTTCCAGGCCCACCACCTTGGTGAGGCCGATCACCCCATGCTTGGCCGCCACATACGCCGCCTTGCCCACTGAGCCGACTTGGCCGTGCACCGAGGCGATATTGACGATGCGCCCCCAGCCCTTGGCCTTCATGCCCGGCAAGCTCAGCCGAGTGCTGTGAAACACCGAGGACAGGTTGATGGCGATGATCGAATCCCAGCGTTCTACCGGAAAGTCTTCCACCGCTGCCACATGCTGAATGCCGGCATTGTTGACCAGGATGTCCACGCCACCGAACTCGCGTTCGGCGTAGGCGAGCATGTCGGCGATCTGCGCGGGGTCGCTGACGTCGGCCGGGTGATGCCCGACCTTGCCGCCAAACGCCTGCACCTGGGCGATCACCGCGCTGGCGTCGCCAAAGCCGTTGAGAATCAGGTTGGCGCCAGCCTTGGCCAGGCTCAGGGCTATCCCTAAGCCGATGCCGCTGGTGGAACCGGTGACCAGGGCGGTCTTGCCATTCAAAGTCGTCATGAAAACCTCACACAATGCCGGTGGCGTAGAAAGTGCCGATCACCACGAACACCGCGAGGGTCTTGATGATCGTGATACCAAAAATGTCCTTGTAGGCTTCGCGGTGGGTCAGCCCGGTGACTGCCAGCAAGGTGATCACCGCGCCGTTGTGGGGCAGGGTGTCCATGCCGCCGCTGGCCATGGCTGCGACCCGGTGCAGCACTTCAAGGGGGATATTGGCCGCGTGGGCCGCTGCAATAAAACTCTCGGACATCGCCGCCAGGGCGATGCTCATGCCGCCCGATGCCGAGCCGGTGATACCGGCCAGCAAGGTCACGGTAATCGCTTCGTTGACCAGCGGGTTGGGGATGCCCTTGAGCCAGTCCGCCAGCACCAGAAAGCCCGGCAGCGAGGCGATCACGGCGCCAAACCCATATTCAGACGCGGTATTCATGGCCGCAAGCAATGCACCGCTTACCGCGCTTTTACTGCCTTCGGCCAGCTTGCTCTTGATCGCCGAGAAGCCGAACACCAGCACCACGATAATCCCCACCAGCAACGCCGCCTGCACCGCCCAGATCGCGGTGAGCTTGGCGATTTCGGTGGTCACCGGCGCGCTCATGCCCGGCAGGCTGAGGCTGTGGGTCTTGCCGTACCACTGCGGGATCCAGTGGGTGAACAACAGGTTCATCACCCCCACCAGGATCAGCGGCGACAACGCGAGCCACGGGTTGGGCAAGCTCAGGTTGTCGGCGGTTTCCGGCTCATTGCGCAACTCGGTGCCATAGCCTTCACCGGCACGCTGGGCCTTGTTGCGCTGGCGTGCGAGGTAGAGCATGCCGGCGCAGAACACGAAGATCGTGCCGATCAGCCCCAGCCATGGCGCCGCCCAGGCGGTGGTGTTGAAGAAGGTGCTGGGGATGATGTTCTGGATCTGCGGTGTGCCGGGCAGGGCGTCCATGGTGAACGAGAAGGCGCCGAGGGCGATGGTCGCCGGGATCAGGCGCTTGGGGATATTGCTTTGGCGGAACATCTCGGCGGCGAACGGGTACACCGCAAACACCACCACGAACAGCGACACGCCGCCATAGGTGAGCAGGGCGCATACCAGCACGATCACTAGCATCGCCTGGCGGGTGCCGAGCAAGCGGATCGCAGCGGCCACGATCGATCGCGAAAACCCCGACAGCTCAATGAGCTTGCCGAACACCGCACCGAGCAGGAACACCGGGAAATACAGCTTGATAAAGCCGACCATCTTTTCCATGAACACCCCGGTAAAGGCAGGGGCGACGGCGGACGGGTCGGTGAGCAGCACCGCGCCAAGGGCGGCGATGGGGGCGAACAGGATAACGCTATAGCCACGGTAGGCGGCCAGCATCAGCAGCGCGAGCGCGGCCAGGGCAATGATCACACTCATGGTGTGTCTCCATCGGATTGTTATTGTTGTGAGTGAGGCTTTGGGAGGGAGCTATAGCGAGATGTGTGCCATATTTGTAATTTGTTGATATATATGGATTTATTTGCTTTTAACGGCGATTTTACAGGAGGTAGTCTCAATAGAGAGACGAGTGGAGGTCCTTGTGGGAGCTGGCTTGCCTGCGATAGCGGTGGTTCAGCTGGCTCATAGGGCACTGTTAAAGCGCTATCGCAGGCAAGCCAGCTCCCACATAAGAATGTCTTGATATTGGGAGTGGTATCTCTCTTTAGAGACTATGTGAGTCCAAGCGCCTGCATTTTTTTATACAGTGTCGACCGTCCAAGCCCCAAACGCTTGGCCGCCTCTACCACATTCCCCTCACAGGCCTTGAGCGCCCCCGCAATCACCTGCCGATCAAACCGCTCCCGCGCCACCGCGAACGTTTCACCCTCGACCGCCGCCACCGCGCCTCGTTGTACCGGGCTGAACGTGCCAATCGCTGCGCGAAGGTCGCTGGCATTGAGCATCAGGTCATCACTCAACAACGCCGCCCGCTCGAGCACATTGCGCAACTCGCGGATATTCCCCGGCCACGCATGCTGGGCCAACAACGCCAGGGCATCGCGGTCGAGCTCGTGCTGGCTGCGCAACTCCTCAAGGATCGCCTCGCTCAACGCCGGAATATCCTCCAGGCGTTCCCGCAACGGCGGCACCTGGATAGGCAGTACGTTGAGGCGGTAGTACAGATCGGCACGAAACTCGCCAAGTTTGATCGCCGCCTCTAGGTCCATGGACGTCGCGGCAATCACCCGCACATCGCTGTGCAGCATCTCGTTGGAGCCCACCGGTTCGAATTCCTTTTCCTGCAACACCCGCAGCAATTTGCTTTGCAGGGGCAGCGGCATATCGCCGATTTCATCAAGAAACAACGTGCCGCCCTGGGCGATCTGGAATTTACCGGGGCGACCCTTGCGGTCGGCACCCGTAAACGCACCGGGTGCGGTACCGAAGAATTCCGCTTCAAGCAGATCATGGGGAATCGCCGCGCTGTTGATGCTCACAAAGGCTTTGTGCGCCCGCGGCGATGCGCCGTGGATGGCCTGGGCAAGCAGCTCTTTGCCGGTGCCGGTTTCGCCGAGCAGCAATACCGGCGACTCGGCACTCGCACTGCGCCGCGCCCGGCGCTTGACCTCAAGGCTCGCCGCGCTGGTGCCGATAAAGTGCGCGAAGTTGTATTTGCTCTGCCGCGAACGCAGCAGCGAACGCGTGGAGGCCAGCTCCTGCTGCATGCTCAGGTAGCGCTCGATCAACGGCGACAGGTTGCGCAGTTCATCGAACAGCGCAAAGCCAATTGCGCCGATCACCGCCCCGGCCTCGTCGTGGATCGGCAGGCGCATCACTACCAGCGGGCCCTTCGGGGTGTCCTGGATGTCCAGCAGGATCGGCCGGTCATTGCGCACCACCTGGCGCAGCAGGCTGTTGGAAATCACCTGCTCGCACGGCTGGCCGATGGCTTGGTCGGCACTCTTGAGGCCAAAACGCTTGGCGTAACGCTCGTTCATCCACACGATATTCGCATCGCGGTCGACGATGACCGTGCCTTCGCTGGACTGCTCGATGATCTCGAACAGCGACTGGATGGCCAGGCCGCGAACCTGTTGATAGTCCTTGAGGCTGGTACTCATGGAAACAAAATCCTGTAGGAGCGAGCTTGCTCGCGAAGGTCGTCAACGATGATGCGGTGCATCTGGAAAAACGGCGGGTATTTTAGTTTTTCGCGAGCAACCTCGCTCCTACAAGGGGATGTGCGCTGCAGCCAGCAGTTCTTTGGTGTACGGGTGTTGGGGCGATTCGAACACATCATGGCTCGCACCACGCTCCACCACCTTGCCATCCTTGACCACGATCATGTCATGGGCCATGGCGCGCACCACCGCCAGATCATGGCTGATAAACAGGTAGGTCAGGCCGTACTTGTCCTGCAGTTCGCGCAGCAGCGCCACCACTTGTTTCTGCACCGTACGGTCCAGGGCCGAGGTGGGTTCGTCGAGCAGCATCAGCGCTGGCTTGAGTACCAGGGCGCGGGCAATGGCGATGCGTTGGCGCTGGCCACCGGAAAACTCATGGGGGTAGCGATGCCGGCTGGCGGGGTCCAGCCCCACGTCCTTGAGCACCTGGACCACTTGCGCATCGCGGTCAGCCAGGCTGCACGGTGCGTGTACTTCCAGGCCCTCGCTGATGATCTGCTGCACCGACATGCGCGGGCTGAGGCTGCCATAGGGGTCCTGGAACACCACCTGCATCTGCTTGCGCCATGGGCGCATCTGCTGATGGTTGAGCGGGTCCAGGGCCTCACCCTGGAAGCGAATGCTGCCGCTGGAGTCGAGCAAGCGCAGGATCGCCTGGCCCAGGGTGGACTTGCCGGAACCGGACTCACCGACAATCCCCAACGTCTTGCCGAGCTGCACGCTGAGGCTGATACCGTCCACCGCGCGCAGGTAGGTCTTGGCCCGGAACAGCCCGCCGCCCAGGGGGAATTGCACGCTCAGGTCATCCACTGCCAGTACCGTCTCACGCGGCTCGCTGCACAGCACGTCGCCCGAGGGCTCGGCGTCCAGCAGCAGGCGGCTGTAGGGATGCTGCGGTGTGGTGAACAGGGCCTGGCAATCGGCCTGCTCGATGATTTCCCCGGCACGCATCACGCAAACCCGCTGGGCGATACTGCGCACCAGGTTGAGGTCATGGCTGATCAGCAGCAGCGACATGCCCAGGCGTTGCTGCAATGACTTGAGCAGCAGCAGGATCTTGCGCTGCACCGTCACGTCCAGCGCCGTGGTGGGCTCGTCGGCAATCAGCAGTTCGGGCTCGCAGGCCAGGGCCATGGCGATCATCACCCGCTGGCGCTGGCCGCCGGACAATTGATGGGGGTAGGCCTTGAGCCGTTCCTGGGGTTTCTGGATGCCCACCAGTTCCAGCAGTTCCAGGATGCGCGCCTGCGCCGCCTTGCCGCCCAGACCCTTGTGCAGCAGCAGGGTTTCGCCGATCTGCTTTTCGATGCTGTGCAGCGGGTTCAGAGAGGTCATCGGCTCCTGGAAGATCATGGCAATGCGGTTGCCGCGCAATTTTTGCAAGGTGCTCGGTGACGCGCCGATCAGTTCCTGGCCGCGATACTTGATCGAACCCAGGGTGTCGGTGCCGGCTTGCGGCAGCAGTTGCAGGATCGAATGGGCCGTCACCGACTTGCCCGAGCCCGACTCACCCACCAGCGCCAGGCACTCGCCGGGGCGCACGTCCAGGCTCAGGTTGCGCACGACGGTCTGGCCGTTGAAGGCGACGCACAGGTCGCGGATTTCGATCAGGTTCATACGCAGTCACTCATGAGCGGGGGTCGAAGGCATCACGCAGTGCCTCGCCAATAAACACCAGCAACGACAGAATCAGCGCCAGGGTGAAAAACGCCGTCAGCCCCAGCCACGGCGCTTGCAGGTTCTGCTTGCCCTGGCCGATCAGCTCGCCCAGGGACGCGCTGCCGGCGGGCATGCCGAAGCCAAGGAAATCCAGGGCACTCAAGGTGGATATCGCCCCGGTCAAGATAAACGGCAAATAGCTGAGGGTCGCGGTCATGGCATTGGGCAGGATGTGCCGGCGAATGATCTTGCCGTCGCCCAGGCCCAGGGCACGTGCGGCCTTGACGTATTCCAGGTTGCGCCCGCGCAGGAACTCGGCGCGCACCACGTCCACCAGGGCCAGCCAGGAAAACAGCGCCATGATCCCCAGCAACCACCAGAAGTTCGGCTCCACAAACCCCGACAGGATAATCAGCAGGTACAGCACCGGCAGGCCCGACCACACCTCCAGGATGCGTTGCCCGAGCAAGTCCACCCAGCCACCGTAGTACCCCTGCAACGCCCCGGCGGCAATGCCAATGACCGCGCTGATGGCGGTCAAGGCCAGGGCAAACAGGATCGACACCCGTGCGCCAAAGATCACCCGCGCCAACACATCGCGAGACTGGTCATCGGTGCCCAGCCAGTTCACCGACGACGGTGGGCTTGGGGCAGGGCGGGTGAGTTCGTAGTTGGGCGTGTCATCGCTGAACGGAATCGGTGGGAACAGCATCCAGCCGCCTTCCTGCTTGATCAGCTTTTGCACGTAGTCACTGCGGTAATCCGCCTGGAACGGCAATTGCCCGCCGAACTGCTGCTCGGTGTAGCGCTTGAACACCGGGAAATACAGCTCGTTCTTGAAACTGAGCACCAGCGGCTTGTCATTGGCGATCAACTCGCCGCCCAGGGTCAGGATGAACAGGCCGATAAACAGCCACAGCGACCACCAGCCACGCCTGTTTTTCTTGAAACGCTCGAAACGCCGACGGGCCACGGGAGACAGGTTGAGCATCAGGCGTTCCTCGCGGCGAAGTCGATACGCGGGTCCACCAGGGTGTAGCAGAGGTCGCCGATGAGTTTTATCAGGAGGCCGAACAGGGTGAAGATAAACAGCGAACCAAACACCACCGGGTAGTCGCGGGACACGGCCGCTTCGTAGCTCATGCGGCCCAGGCCATCGAGGGAGAAGATCACCTCGATCAGCAGCGAGCCGGCAAAGAACACACTGATAAATGCCTGGGGAATCCCCGAGATCACCAGCAACATCGCATTGCGGAACACGTGACCGTACAGCACCCGGCGTTCGCTCAAGCCCTTGGCACGGGCGGTGACCACGTACTGGCGAGTAATTTCATTGAGGAACGAGTTTTTGGTGAGGATGGTCAAGGTGGCGAAGCCGCCGATCACCAGCGCCGTGACCGGTAGCACCAGGTGCCAGAAATAGTCGGCCACTTTGCCCACGGTGCTCAGTTCGGCAAAGTTTTCCGAGACCAGCCCGCGTACCGGAAACCAGTTCAGCGAGGTACCGCCCGCGAACACCACGATCAGGAACATCGCAAACAGGAACGCCGGCATCGCGTAACCGATGACGATGGCCGTGCTGCTCCACATATCAAAGCTGCTGCCATGGCGCACGGCCTTGCGTATGCCCAGCGGGATCGACACCAGGTAGGTGATCAGCGTGGCCCACAGGCCGAGGGAAATGGTGACGGGCATCTTTTCCAAAATCAGGTCAGTCACCGTCGCGCCGCGAAAGAAGCTGTTGCCGAAGTCCAGCTGGGCATAGTTCTTGAGCATCAACCACAGGCGTTCCGGCGCGGATTTGTCGAAGCCGTATTGTTTCTCGATGTCCTTGATCAGCTTCGGGTCCAGGCCACGGCTGGCTCGCGAGCCGCTGATGCCTTCGCCCGATGCGCCGGCCACACCACCGCCGCCAATGCCTTGCAGGTGCGCGATGGCTTGTTCCACCGGCCCGCCGGGCGCGGCCTGCACGATCACGAAGTTCACCAACAGGATGATCACCAGCGTCGGGATGATCAGCAGCAGGCGCCGTACGATGTAGGCAAACATCAGTGGGCCTCTCCGCGTTTTTTCAACTCAGCCTGCATTTGTTCGTTCGTCAGCGGGGTGGGGCTGACTTCCCACCAGGTTTCCAGGGCTTCGTCGTTCTTCGCCTCGATGGCCGGGCGCCCGAAACGGTTCCACCATGCGGCGGAGGTGCCCGGTGGGTAATAGTTGGGAATCCACAGGTAATTCCATTGCAGTACGCGGTCCAGGGCGTGGGCATAGGTGAGCATCTTCGCCTGGGTGTCAGCCTTGACAAGGCCATGGATCAGGGTATCGACGGCCGGGTCCTTGAGCACGATGTAGTTGTTGGCGCCCGAATCGAACGCGGCGGCAGAGCCGAAATAGTTGTACAGCTCCATGCCGGGCGAGGTGGTGACCGGGAAACCCGTGACGATCATGTCGTAGTCGCGGGCCATCAGGCGGTTGACGTACTGCGAAGAGTCAATGCGGCGGATATTCAGGGTGATGCCGATCTGCGCCAGGTTGCGCTTGTAGGGCAGCAACAGGCGCTCAAGGCCGTTCTGGACATTCAGAAAGGTGAATTCCAGCGGCTCGCCCTGGGCATTGACGAGTTTGTCGCCCACGGGTTTCCAGCCGGCGTTTTCCAGCAGGGCCAAGGCTTGCAGCTGTTTGTCGCGGATCATGCCGCTGCCATCGGTGACCGGAGCCTTGAACACCTGGGTAAACACCTCGTCGGGAACCTGCCCGCGCAGGGGTTCGAGGATCGCCAGTTCTTCCGGAGTGGGCAACTGGCTGGCGGCCAACGGGCTATTGGAGAAATAGCTCTGCTGGCGGATGTACAAGTTGCGCATCATCTGCCGGTTGGCCCATTCAAAATCCCACAGCATCGCCAGGGCCTGGCGCACGCGGCGATCCTTGAATATCGGTTTTTGCACGTTGAACACATAGCCCTGGGCCGGCTGCGGCATCTCCTTGGCCAGGTGCGCGCGCTGCAGGCGGCCATCGTCCAGGGCCGGGCCGTTGTAGCCGATGGAGTAACCGGTGGCAGAGAATTCTCGGTTGAAGTCGTAGGCACCACCGCGCAGCACCTGGCGCGCCACTTCGGTGTCGCCGAAGTATTCCAGGCTCAGGTGATCGAAGTTGTACAGGCCACGGCTGACCGGCAAGTCCTTGCCCCACCAGTCGGGGTCGCGGGTGAAGGTGATGGTACTGCCGGAGTCGATCTTGCTGACCTTATACGGGCCGCTGCCCAAGGGGGCTTCGTAGCCGCCGCCGTTGGCAAAGTCGCGGGTCTTCCACCAGTGCTCGGGGAACACCGGCAAGGTGGCGATATCCAGGGGCAGGGTGCGGTTTTCGTTGCTGGAAAAGTCAAAGCGCACCTGGCGTTCGCCTTCGACTTCGACGTGTTTGACGTCGGCAAACAACGTGCGATAGCGCAGGCTGCCTTGGGTCATCAGCACGTCAAAGCTGTAGCGTACGTCTTGCGCGGTAATGGGCGTGCCATCGGCAAAACGCGCCTTGGGGTTCAGGTAGAAGCGCAGCGACAGGCCGTCGCCTGCGCGTTCCATCTTTTGCGCCACCAGGCCATAGACAGTGTAAGGCTCATCCAGCGAGCGCAACGCCAAGGGCGCGTACACCCAGCCGTCGACCTGGGACACGCCGATGCCTTTGTCGATATAGGGCAGCACATGGTCAAAGCGCCCCACCTCCAGCGCCGAGCGCCGCAGGCTGCCGCCCTTGGGGGCGTTGGGGTTGGCGTAGTCGAAATGCCTGAAACCTTCGGCGTACTTGGCCGGCTCGCCGTATACCGTCAAGTAGGTTTGCGGGGCCGCGATCACCGCAGTGCTGGCCATTAGCAAGGCCAGGGTGGAACAGAGCAGAGATGAAAAAGCCAATCGCATTATCAGCCTTGGGCGCCGGGTAAAGAATAATAAGGATTTGTACGCTAACGGCCTGGGCATCGCCAGTCATCAGATGCACAACGGCCCACCAAAGGGCGGGCCGTTGTTTATAGCATCAGCGCGGATTGAATCAATCCTGGCGGCTGGTGACTTCCAGCAGGTGGTAGCCGAACTGAGTCTTCACCGGGCCTTGCACGGTGTTGACCGGGGCACTGAAGACCACGGTGTCGAATTCCTTGACCATCTGGCCTGGGCCGAACGAACCGAGGTCACCGCCCTGGCGGCTGGATGGGCAGCTGGAGTTGGCTTTAGCGATTTCTGCGAAATCAGCGCCGCCTTCGATTTGGGCCTTGAGTTCGTTGCACTTGTCTTCAGAGGCAACGAGGATGTGACGGGCGGTGGCTTTGGCCATGGTGAGTAACTCCTAGAGTAAAAAACGGTGAGCGTACCGGATTCAGGCGGTTATTTCTTGGCAAAGTTCCACTGGGTTTCAGCCGGCACTGTTTTCGCCGTGAGGATTCAAGGCAGCACAAGGTAGTCGTTGCGCTGCACGATCGGGCGGTGCGCCGCTTGCACGAGATGGATATAGCGGCCGTCCACCAGGTCGATGGGCAGGCAGTCGTCGATATCCAGCACCGCGTCGGTGTGGGCCTGGGACCAGTGGCTCAGCATCTGTTGCTTGCCTTTGCGCATGGCCTCCTGTTTGTGATGGGCGACCACCAGCAGGTAGTGATGGGCTTCGCCGAAGCTATTGGCCTCGTAGCCGCCGAGGTTGATGAAGTACAGGCGCGGCGCATCGCCGTGGGGGGCCAGGTGGCTCAGTTCAACCTTCCAGCCGTCGACGCCATCGACGGCCATCCATGAATCGATGTGCACGCCTTTGGGGCTGCCGAACCAGGCATCGCGTAATTGTGGGTAGGTGGCTTGCAGGGTATCGGCCACTGCGAACACTACATCGTGTACTTCGATCCTGGCCCGCGGGTGCTTGCCCCCGAGCATGACGACAAACAGCATTACCGGTGTTTCCTGGGGAGTGACGAGACGGCAACCATACTGCGATTGAGCTGGTTTGTCCGGTTGTGATGGGGCCTTTGTGTCGCGACGCTGAACCTGTGGGCGCTGGCTTGCCTGCGATGACGGCCTGCCAGCCGACGCCTATCTACCTGACACCCCGCGATCAAAAATGTGGGAGCTGGCTTGCCTGCGATGACGGCCTGCCATTCGCCCCATATCTACCTGAAACCCCACGATCCAAATTTGGGAGCGGGCTTGCTCGCGAAGGCGGCCTGGCAGTCAACGCAGTTGGATTGTGTACATATCCATTGCTGCGGTAACGGCCGCTTAGGGTTCCGCTCTGACAGCGGGTCACTTTTGGAAAAGAGCCCCAAAAGTAACCAAAAGGGCTCTTGCCCCACCACTCGGCACCTCGCTTGGGCTCGGTGTGCCCGTAATCCGTCAGTGATTTGGGGGGCCGCCGCCACGCGCCATCCATGGAGCGGGGCGGCTAAACCGGCATCCCTGCCGGTTTACCTCCCAAATCACTGTCGAATTACGGCCAGCGTGGTTTAACGGGGCGCCTAAGATCAAAAGCAGATCAAGATCAACAGCGGCTCGCTTCGCATCGTGGTTACCGTTAACCCGTCACTGGGCTGCGCCAGTCGTCCGAACCGGACGTACCGGCGACTTCGTGAGTCCAGATGATCTTGCGATAAGTGAAGTGCACATCCTCAAGATGGGTGAAATGGGCGTTATCAGGGGCCTGGCAGTTGGGCATGCGAGATTGGATGTCGACGATGGTGGCGCCTTCCAGTTCAATCGTGAAGTAGTGCTCCTGGGTTCCGGCCGAGGAGGTGCGCAGCCATTCCAGGCGGCAGGACACTTCTTCACCGGTGGTCAGGGCGCTGAACAGCAAGGGTGAGGATTTATCGAAAACCTTGCTGATCATCAGCGGTTTATGCACGCGCTGACCGGTCGGCTGGCCCGATTGCGGGTCGCGGGGAATGATCACTTGATGCGCAAACGCCTGCACCAGTATCTGGTCCTCATGGCCTTCCTGATAAATGTTGCCTACCGAGTCCTGGGTAAATGTGCCTGCCGTAATCAAACCTTGTTTGACACCGGTGATGGAGAGGTACGCGGGTGTGGGCATGACGGGGTTCCTTGCCTGATTGAGTAGGTATTGCCGGGCAGCGAAAGCGCTGAACGGGCAGATGCCTATAACAAGAAGCGTGCCTGAAAGTGTGAGGTTCAATGAAATAAAGGCGAGAAGGTCGCTGGGGGGGCGTTATTGAACGCTTGTTGTCTGGCTTGGGATGATTTTTAGCGATGTTAGTTGCGCATTCGTGCGCAATGAGTTGCTCATTCAATATATTCGTTAAATGTGCAGCTGTGGAAGTTGAGCGGCGGCTCTCACCTCGGGAAGCTGCGCAAATACCTGCGCACACCCCTTGTTTTTAGGTTGTGTAGGATGTTTCTTAAGTTCCGTTCTGTTACTTGATGAATGTTTTTTCCGTGGCTAAGGTTCGCTCACTTCAATACGTTTTGAGCGCAAGTTAGAGGGCGCTTTAACAATGACGTTAAGTTTGCCTACTTTGCCTTGGATGGTTGTGTGCAGCCGAAAATAATTTATTCAGAACAGCGATGTTTCTATTACCGAGAACTTGCCCGGACAGCGTGCTCGCCAAGCAGTTTTGTTGGCAGTGACATGCGTTTTTCAAGCGAGTTCGAGGTGCTGGAAGCCGAGCTGGGCAAGGCACACTCCATTCATGGGGCGGGCCTGCCGGATTGGCAGAAGATCAGCGAAATCAGCGAGTGCATTCTGCGTGAGCACTCCAAGGATCTGCGCGTCGCCGCCTGGTTGGCCTGGGCCCTCTATCAGCGTGATTCAGTTGCAGGGTTGCTGGCCGGTCTCGGCGTGCTGCGTGACCTCTGCGAGCACCATTGGGCGCAGGTCTATCCAGTTAAGCTGAGTACCCGCATTGCGGCGTTCGGCTGGTTGGTGTCGCGCCTTGAACAAGCGTGCGCACACAACCTGCCGCTCAGTGATCAACGGCCATTAGTCCAGGCGCTGTTGGAGCACCTGGAATGTCTCGATCGGCTATGGGGCGAACAGCTTGGCAGCAAGGCGCCGTTGCTGTTGCCGGTTCGCCGGCAGCTGTCGGCGCGCTTGGCTCAGGCAACCGTCGAACCTGGCGGCGTCGTGGGCGTCGTTGCCCAGGTCAAGCCAGCGACAACCCCGCCGCTGGAACCCGAACAGCCGGTCAATAACGAAAAAGACGCGCACAAGCGGCTTCGCGCATTGCAAGCGCTGGCTAGGCCTTTAAGTGTCTGGTGGTTGCGCCAAAATGCCACCGACCCGCGTGCCTTGCGCCTGGGGCGAACCTTGGCGTGGCTGATGCTCGTCAATTATCCCGACGCCAATAGTGAGCGGATCACGGCGCTGCGCCCATTGGCTGCCGACAAGCGCAAACGCTACCAGGACCGCTTCAGCCAAGGCCATTACGCCGATCTGTTGCTTGAGCTTGAGGTCAGCCTGGCCGGTGCGATGTTCTGGTTCGATGGTTTGCGCATGGTCTGGGAATGCCTGGAGGCCTTGCACGCAGACCTGGCCATGACCGAACTGGAAATGCAATTCGCTCTGCTGCTGCATCGCCTGCCGAACCTGCCTGAATATCGGTTCGAGGACGGCACGCCCTTTGCCGACCCCGCGACACGTGAGTGGATCGCGCTTCACGTGACGTGTCACCAGCACAAGCCCGAGCCCTCCAATCTGGTCGTCGACAGCGCTGCCCAGCCCTGGGAGGCCGCGTTGCAGGCGGTGATGCCCTGCCTGCGCAAGGACGGTCTCAAGGTTGCGGTGGGTGTGCTCAAGCAAGGGCTACGGGCGGCGTGCGGTGATCGAGCGCGCTTTCATTGGCACCTGGCGCTGGCCAGGTTGTGTGTGGCGGCTGGCAAGCATGACCTGGCGAGGATCCAGCTGGAACAACTCGACCTGCAATTACAGCGCATGGGCCTGGAAAGTTTGGAGCCGGAGCTGGCCGTGCAAGTCGGCCAGCTCTTGTATCACTGCTACGACCGGTTGCCACAAAACCAAGCCGTACAAGACGGTAAAGACACCCTGCATCGCCGGTTGTGCCATTTCGACCTGGAAGCAGTTCTTGAATAGTGCCTCATCAAAAAGGAAAAGCACCATGGCCAAAGACGGTTCGGTAGCCCCCAAGGAACGTATCAATATTACTTTCAAGCCCGCCGTCGGTGGCGCCCAGGAAGATGTCGAACTGCCGTTGAAACTGCTGGTGCTCGGGGATTTTTCCCAGCGCGCGGACCCACGCAAACTCGAAGATCGCAAGCCCATCGGTATCGACAAGCACACCCTTGACGACGTGTTGGCCAAGCAGGCAGTGAGCCTGACGCTGAGCGTGCCCAACCGCCTCCAGGATGCAGCTGACGTGGAAGAGCTACCGGTTCAGGTGCGGATCAACACGATGAAGGATTTCAATCCTGCGAACCTGGTGGAGCAAATCCCGCAATTGCAAAAGCTGATGGCGTTGCGTGAAGCCTTGGTGGCGCTCAAAGGCCCGTTGGGCAATACGCCCAGCTTTCGCAACGCTATCGAGCAGACTCTTGCCAATGGCGACTCCCGCGCACGAGTGCTCGCCGAACTGGGGCTGGATAGGCCCCAAGCCTGAAACTTTCAGTAAAAGGACACTGACACCATGACGACGTTTGAACATGGCTCGCAACCCGTACAGGTTATCGAAGGCGGTAGCATCCTCGATAACATCATTTCCCAGACATTGCTCAGCGCCGACGACGAGGCTTATGGCATCGCCAAGCGCGGCGTATCGGCATTTATCGCAGAGCTGGTCAAGCCACATAATTGTGACGAGCCCGTAAAGAAGCGCCTGGTCGACCGGATGATCGCCGAGATCGATACCAAGCTCAGCGAGCAAATGGATGAGATTCTTCACCACCCGGAGTTCCAGGCACTGGAGGCTTCGTGGCGAGGCTTGCAGTTGCTGGTTGATCGCACCGATTTTCGCGAGAACATCAAGATCGAGCTGTTGAATGTCTCGCGCCAGGACCTGCTGGATGATTTTGAAGACTCCTCGGAAATTACCCAGTCCGGGTTGTACAAACACGTCTATAGCGCCGAATACGGCCAGTTTGGCGGCCAGCCGGTGGGCGCGATCATTGCCAACTACTTTCTTTCGCCCAGTGCACCCGATGTGAAACTGATGCAATACGCATCCAGCGTCGCCGGCATGGCCCACGCACCCTTTATCGCTGCGGCGGGGCCGAGTTTCTTCGGCTTGGAAAGCTTCACCGGGTTGCCCGACCTGAAGGATCTGCGGGACCATTTCGAAGGCCCGCAGTTTGCCAAATGGCAAAGTTTCCGGCAGAGCGAAGACGCCCGATATATTGGCCTCACCGTACCACGCTTTCTGCTGCGCACTCCGTATGACCCCCTTGAGTGCCCGGTCAAGACCTTCGCCTATCAAGAGAATGTGGTTAACAGCCATGAGCATTATTTGTGGGGCAATACCGCCTACGCCTTCGCCACTCGCCTGACCGATAGCTTTGCGCGCTTTCGCTGGTGCCCCAACATTATTGGCCCGCAAAGCGGCGGGGCGGTCGAGGACCTTCCGCTGCATCACTTCCAGAGCATGGGCGAGATCGAAACCAAGATTCCTACGGAGGTGCTGATTTCGGACCGGCGTGAGTACGAGCTGGCACAAGAAGGTTTCATCGCCTTGACCATGCGCAAGGGCAGCGACAACGCAGCGTTTTTTTCCGCCAGCTCCGTGCAGAAGCCCAAATCTTTTGGCATTAGCGAGGAGGGCAGGGCGGCAGAGCTGAATTACCGCTTGGGCACGCAATTGCCCTACATGATGGTGGTCAACCGCCTGGCTCATTACCTCAAGGTGCTGCAACGGGAGCAGTTGGGCGCATGGAAAGAGCGCACGGACCTGGAGTTGGAACTCAACAAATGGGTTCGCCAATACGTGGCGGACCAGGAAAACCCCAGTGCCGAAGTGCGTGGGCGGCGCCCATTGCGTGCCGCGCGTATTGTGGTCAGCGATGTCGAGGGCGAGCCTGGCTGGTACCGAGTCAACGTCACGGTACGCCCGCATTTCAAATACATGGGGGCAGACTTCACGTTGTCCCTGGTCGGCAAGCTCGATAAAGAATGAGCAGAGGCCAGGGCATGCTTGAGCACAACAGCCTTTTCGAACGCCTTGAGCGTGGTGCGTCTAACCCGGGCGCCGCCGTGGCGTCCATCGCCGCACATTTGGGGAAAATGCTCAGCACTCGTGCGGGCAGTGTCCGGACGCTGCCTGATTATGGCTTGCCTGACCTCAATGACATGCGGCTCAGCTTGCATGAATCCTTGAGTCAGTCGCGCCTGCATATCGAACGGTTTATCCAGGCCTATGAGCCGCGGCTGACGAATGTACGTGTCAGGCTGCTGCCGGTGGTACGTGACTCTTTGTCCCTGGCATTCGCCATTGAGGCTGAGCGGATGATTGAGGGTGCCCTGCATCCTGTGGTGTTCCACGCGCGCCTTACCGATACCGGGCGGGTTGAGGTCTGTGCCGATGGCGCTTGACCGTTATTTCCAAAGCGAACTCAGCGCGCTGCGCCAACTGGGGCGGCGTTTTTCCGAGCGTAATCCCGCCCTGGCGCCGTTTCTTGGCGAAGCCGGCCAGGACCCGGATGTCGAGCGCTTGCTGGAGGGCTTCGCATTCCTGACCGGGCGCCTGCGCCAGAAGCTGGATGACGAACTGCCGGAGTTGACGCACTCATTGATGCACCTGCTGTGGCCCCATTACATGCGGCCGATACCGGCCTTCAGCATCCTGCAATTGGACCCGTTGAAACGTGCCGGCCCCAGCGTTCGGGTGGCTCGGGACACCGCTGTGCAAAGCGCCCCCATCCAGGGAGAGCGTTGCCGGTTCCGCACCTGCTATGCCACCGACGTCATGCCGTTGCAGCTCAACGGCCTGGAATACAGATGCCAGGGCGAAGGGGCCAGGTTGGACTTGCGCCTGCGCATGAGTGTCGACGGCAGCTTAAGTGAGTTGATATTCGATTCGCTGCGACTGCACCTGGCCGGTGACCATTACATCAGTCAGGGCCTGTACCTGAGCCTATTGCGCCACCTGGAGGGCATCAGCCTGCAGCTCGTGGATCACGATGGTCTGCCGATCAACGCCTGCGATGGCCAACCCGTAACGCTACGGCTCAATGCCAGCCAGGTCCGGCCGGTGGGGTTTGCCCCGGAGCAGGCGTTGATTCCTTATCCGCAGAACACCCTGGAGGGTTATCGGCACCTACAGGAGTACTTCGCGTTTCCCGAGAAGTATTTGTTTGTCGATGTCGTAGGCCTGGAGGTGTTGCACACGTTATCTCACGAGTTGCTTCGGCAGGCGCACGGCCTGGTGATGCGTTTCGAACTTCGCACCCAGGGCCGTGAGCCCCTGCGTCCTACCCTGGATAACGTGAAGCTGTATTGCACGCCCATCGTCAACCTGTTTACCCAGGATGCCGTTCCCATTCGCCTGGACGGTAAACAGGACGAGTACCTCCTGGTGCCTGGGGAATACACCCCAGGCAATGCCAGTGTGTTTTCCGTGGATAAGGTCACCGGCTGGCGCCCCGGTGGTTTGGGCTATCAAACCTACGTGCCGTTCGAGTCGTTTGAACATGATTGCAACAGTGAGCCTCTGGCGGCACCGCCCAGCTACAGCATTCGCCAACGTTCGTCGGTCCAACATGCCGGGCTCGACACCTGGATGGGGTTCGGCAATCGCCGCGAACAGGGCCAGGAAACCCTGTCGGTCGAACTGACGTGTACCAATTGCAACCTGCCACGGCAATTACGTGCAGGCGAGATCAACCAGCCCGGCGAACAGACACCGGAGTCGTTGACGTTCCGCAATATCACCGCGCCAACGGCGAGCTACGCGCCGCCCCTGGACCAGAATTTTCTGTGGAAGCTCATCAGCAACATGTCGCTCAACTATCTGTCGTTGACCGATATCAACGCCTTGAGAGTGATTCTAGAAACCTACGACCTGCCGCGTTATTACGATCGCCAGGCGCTGAAGGTCAGCCAGAAAAGACTGGGGGCGTTGCGCGCCATCCGTCATGAGGCGATTGATCGCCTGCATCGTGGGTTGCCCGTGCGAGGTGTGCGGGTCGATCTGACCGTCGACTCCCAAGGCTTTGTCGGTCAGGGCGACTTGTTTGTATTCGCTTCGGTCCTCAATCAGTTCTTTGCGCTTTATGCCAGCCTCAATTCTTATCACGAGTTGCGTGTCATCAGCACACAAGGAGACGTGTATCTATGGCCATCCCGGATCGGGCAGCAACCCCTGCTCTGAATCAACTTTGCCGGGGTATCCGTGAATACACGCTATTCCAGGCGGTTTTACAGGTCACCGAGCGATTGCGTGAGGCTCATCCGCTGCTGGATGAGGACGCGCTGTACGACCAGTTGGAGTTCCAGGCCAACCCTGGCTTGGGGTTTGCCGCGCACGATATTGACCGAGTGGAGTTCTTTATGGAACACGGACATTTGCGCGCACGCCTGCGTCTCAATGTGCTGGGGTTATTTGGCGCCGGGTCCCCACTGCCTGCGTTTTATGGTGAGCAGGCATTTGCCGAACAGCCGGGCGGCAACCCGACTCGAGACTTCCTCGATCTGTTCCATCATCGTCTGCACCGGCTGATGCTCCCGATCTGGCGCAAATACCGCTATCGGGCGTGTTTCCGGGCAGGCGCCAATGATGGTTTTTCCGAGCAGATGTTTGCCTTGACGGGGCTGGGTGGTGCCGCGATCCGTGGCGCTTGCCAGCTCGATTGCAAGCGCTTGCTGCCCTACCTGGGCCTGCTGAGTGTGCGTGTGCACTCGGCGGCATTGATCGAGTCGGTCCTGCGTTACTACTTCAAGCACGACGCGTTGTTTATCGAGCAGTGGGTTGAACGGCAGGTCGAGGTCAGCCAGGTACAGCGCAATGACCTGGGACGGGCCAACAGTGTGCTTGGCGAGGACCTAGTGCTGGGGCGCCGCGTCGCTGACCGCAGTGGCAAGTTCAGGGTGCATGTCCGCGCGTTGGGGTGGCAGCGTTTTCACGACTTCCTGCCCACGGGAAAGGCCTGTCAGCCGCTGCGCTCGCTGGTGCGCCTGACCCTGCGCGATCCATTGGAATACGACCTGCGTCTGGTAATGGCACAGGGTCAGATCAGAGCCCTGCACATTGGCGAAAACACGGTTTGCCGCTTGGGCTGGACCACCTGGTTGGGGCGCGAGCGGGCCGATGGCGTCGTCACGCTAACCGGCAATTTTCATTAGGGATGAATGGCATGATGAACAGGGATTTGCAAAACATAATCGACGCACTGTCTGCCGGTTTCGCACGCTTGGGGTTCGAGCGTGATGAACACGCGTTACCTGACGTATGTGTCAGCGCGGCGGCCCGGCTGAGCCAGTGCGATGTCAGCCAGTTGTACCTGCTCGATGAAGTGACCGGCGGGCTTGAACTGATCGCCCAACATCTTGCCCAGGTGCCGTCGCTCGCCGTAGTGCCTTCACGGCCTGGTCAGCATTCCCAACAGTTGCTGTACGACACCTTGACCCAAGGCACAGCGTTGTGCCTGGAGGATGTGCAAGGCAGCGGCCATGACACGGGTTTCCTGCCAGCATTGGCGACACCTTGGCGGGCACTATTAAGCGTGCCGCTGTTCAACCGATGCGAACGCATGACTGGTGTGCTGGTATGCGCCCGCCAACACCCGGCCCAGCTACAAGGCTACGCTCCCTCCTTGGGGCATTTGGGCAGCTTCGCCGTCAACCAGTTGCGCGTACTGCGCGATGGGCAGCCCAACGTTGGCACGCAGCCCGAATGCAGCACACCCTTGGCTGGCGCATACGGTTTGATTGGCACCAGCGCGGCGATGGAGCAGGCGTGCCGGCTGATCAGTAAAGTCTTGAACACCCCTTACACCGTGCTACTGCAGGGCGAGACCGGCACGGGCAAGGAAGTGGTGGCCCGGGCCATTCATGCGGCGGGACCGCGCAAGGCCAAGGCCTTTGTGGTGCAAAACTGCGCGGCGTTCCCGGAAGGGTTGCTTGAAAGCGAGCTATTCGGTTACCGCAAAGGCGCGTTCACGGGGGCCGAACGCAATCACGCCGGGCTGTTCGACACCGCACATGGCGGTACGTTGCTGTTGGATGAGATCGGCGATATGCCGCTGCCCTTGCAAGCCAAATTGCTACGGGTATTGCAGGAGGGTGAGGTTCGCCCGCTGGGCGCCAGTGCGGCACACAAGGTCGACGTGCGCATCATTGCCGCGACCCACCGCGACCTCGCGGCGATGGTCGCCGAAGGGCGCTTTCGTGAAGACCTCTATTACCGACTGGCCCAGTTCCCCATCACCTTGCCGGCCCTGCGCGAGCGAGACGGCGATGTGTTGCAACTGGCGCGCCATTTCACGGCCAAGGTCTGCGCAGCGTTGGGGAGGCCGCCTGTCGAGTGGTCGAATACTGCCCTCGATCAACTGTCCAGCCACGGTTTTCCTGGCAACGTGCGCGAGCTCAAATGCCTGGTCGAGCGCGCCGTGTTGTTGTGTGACCACCGCGTGATTCGGCCCGAGCACCTGGCGCTGCCCCTGGCATTTAAGCCGGCCACTCCCGATGACGTGACGCTGCGTCAACGTATGGAGCGAGTAGAGCGCACGTTCCTGCTCGACTGCCTGCACAAGAACCACGGCAATCGCACCCGTACCGCGCGGGAGCTTGGAGTCGCCCGGCGTACCCTGCTTTACCGTCTGGCCCGGTTGAACATTCCCTTTGGCGATGCCCGGGAGGAACGCTGAATGGCGCACTTGATTTTTACTGTGGGAGAAACCTGATGCCTGATCGTCCATGGCACGTCGTCGTGCTGGTGATGTGTTTGCTGGGAGGCTGTAACGCCAACTATGTGTTCGATGATGCCGAGTACCACCCCTTGGGTGATCCGCAGGCGATCATTCGTGACCGCTGAAAGGAGAGGGCATGAAGCTGCAGCTTGTGTTTGAGGTCTGCGCGTGCGAAAGCGACAAGAGCCTACTGTTGGCCCGCAAAGTATTTGACGGTGCAGGCGGCGTGATCGGACGCGGCCCTGGATGTGACTGGGTAATCCCCGACGCCAGCCGCGTACTCTCCAGCCATCATGGGTTGATCGGTTACCGTGAAAGCCGTTATTTCCTCACGGATATCAGTCGCAACGGTATAGGACTGGCCAACAGTCCCGAACGCCTGCGCAAGGGGCAGGCGCGATTGATCAGTGACGGCGACGTCTTCGAGCTGGGGGTGTTGACGATACGTGCGCGCCTGCTGGAATCGCCGCGACCTTGCGACGAGTTGCTGGCGCCCGCGGCAGTACCGATCCCCGATGACGCTTTCCTGTCGCTGGACCCGCTGCACAGCTTGGAGCTTGATCGCCAGATGCAGGCCACCTCGGATGAACTGGAGGCCTTGAACAAGAGCGTCGATGAGCAAGCGATATGGGCAGATCACTCTGGGGCCGATAGCGAGCACGTGGCATTGCCGCGTCGGCAAGCCCCCTCGATAGAGGTTGCCGCCGTGCCCGCTGTTGCGATGACGCCATCGACCGACGAGGTGTTCTGGTCACAATTTGCAGCGGTCCTGGGCGTCGACCTTATGGCCCTCGACACGCCGGCCCGGGAGGCATTGGCAATCAAGGTGGCACGCTTGTTTCGGGTGACGGTCGAAGGGCTGCAACACGGTTTGCGCACTCGGGAAGAACTGAATAACGAATGGGGTACGGCGGCGTTCGCCAGTCAGGGCATGGGCCAGAACCCCTTGAAAGTGTATCGCGACACCGATGCTGCGTTGGCCGCGATGCTCGATACCCGGGAGTTGGGGCAACTGCCTGCCGTGCGCGCCATTGCCCAGGTGCACCGAGAACTGCAGGTGCATCAGATTGCGCTGCTGGCCGCTTGTCGAAGCGCCATACGTAACGCCCGCGCGGCCTTTGAGCCCAGCCACCTGTTGGGGTGCTTTGAGTCCCAGGGCAAATCGGCTGGGTTTTTCTCCGATGGCGGGCATTGGCGGGCCTACCAGCGTCACTACCAGCGTGTGGTGGCGCAAGAACAGCTCAATGATCGCCCGTTGGGCGGCGACTTCGCCAAAGCCTATGAGGAGCAGTTGCGCCTGCTCTCCAGCCTGCACATGGATTTTCCAGGATGATAGTCATGTATCGAGCCACCCTTGTTTCGCTGTTGCTCTTGTGCGGGCTGTTGGCGGGCTGCAGCGCCGTCTCGCCATTTTCCACGCTGACCAAGCTGGACGTGGTGCTGACCGCCAGCGAGCACGTCAACCCGGACCTGCACGGTCGTCCTTCTCCCGTGGTGGTGCAGTTGATCGAACTGCGCCATGGCGTCGCCTTTGAACATGCCGACTTCTTCAGCCTGTATGGCAATGCGCAGCAGGCGCTGCCCAAGGACTGGGTCGGCAGCGAGGAGGTTGAACTGCGTCCGGGTGACGGGCTGGCGCTCAAACTGCGCATCGCTCCTGAGAGCCGTTTTGTGGGAGTGCTGGCCGCTTATCGAGACTTGCCCCATGTGCAATGGCGGCTGCTGGTGCCCTTGACGGTGCAGCAACGCAACCGTGCCGAGCTGGTGCTGGACCAGGGCGGTATACGTGTTGCTGACCCGCTCGCTGCTGTGGAGACGCAATAACATGCAGGTTCATAAAGTCATCTGGCAGGAAGGCATGCTGTTGCGGCCACAGCACTTGCAGCACAACGACCGTTATTACCAGCAGCAGCTCAATCAGACCCGCCTCTTGGGCAGTGACACCTGGGGTTTGCTCACGCTCGAACTCAATACGCAGTACCTCAAGTTGGGCAAGCTGGTGGTCAACCAGGCCAGTGGCGTGTTACCGGACGGCAGCCTGTTTGAATTGAATGCCGCCATGGAGCCGCTGGTGCTGCAGGTGTCAAAGGATGCAGGCACGCAAGGGGTTTATCTGGCGCTGCCGCTGGCCAGCGGCAGTCACCTTGAGGTCCGCCAGCCTGCGCAAAGCGAGGTGTTGGCGCGCTACCTCAGCTGTGAAGTGGAAGTGGGAGACTCCAACGTGGGCGTGGATACGCGTTGCCGAATCCACTGCGCGCGCCCGGATTTACGTCTTGTGCTGGGTGAACAGCCGGGTGACCAGCACTTCGTCAAGCTCAAGGTGGCCCAGGTATTGGACGCCAGCAGTGAAGGCGGCGTGAATCTGGATACGGCGTTCATCCCGACGTTTATCTTCGTGCAGGAGCACGGGTACGTGGCGTCGTGCCTCAAGGAGGTAATTGGCCTGCTTGCCAGCCGGGGCGATGCCATCGCGGCGCGCATTCGTGGCGAGAGCACAGCCGCAGGCACGCACATCGCCGATTTCCTGATGCTGCAAGTGATCAATCGTAGCGAGCTGGAGCTGCGCCACTGCCTGAGCCAGGCGCGGGTGCGGCCCGAAGCGGTGTTCCGTGCGCTGGTGTCGCTGCTTGGGGAGCTATCAACCTTCACCACTGACAGCAAACGCGCGCAGTTGGATGTTCATTACCAGCACGGTGATCAGGGCGCCAGTTTTCGCGCTCTGATGGCGCAGCTGCGCATGGCGCTGTCGGTGGTGCTGGAGCAACAGGCGATCGAGTTGACGTTGCAGCCACGCCAATACGGCGTTCTGGTATGCCCGGTCAGCGAGTTGAAACTGCTGGGCACCGCCACCTTCATCCTCGCAGCCACCGCGCAGTGTGAGGCGCATGAACTACGCCAGCGCCTGCCAGCACACCTGAAAGTCGCGCCGGTTGAGCGCATACGCGAGTTGGTCAACCTGCACTTGGCCGGTATCAAGGTCAAGCCCTTGCCAGTGGCGCCGCGACAGATTCCGTTCCATGCCGGCAAGACCTATTTCATGCTCGATATGAGCCCCCGTGATATCGCGCAGCTGGAGCAGTCGGGTGGTTTCGCTTTCCACGTAGGGGGTGAATTCACCGGGCTTGAACTCGACTTCTGGGCCATCAGGAACTGAATGCCATGGACAGTGAATACACCCAGGATGAAAAAACCGTCCTGCTCGACCGGGAGACTCATGAGCCTGCCCAGGGGCCGTTGACGGACTTCCCGTCGCCGCCGCGCTACGAACAGTTGGAAGACCGCATGATCTACGCCGGCCACAGGCTCGATACCCAGAGCTTTCAGGCAGGGCTCAACCCGCTGGTTGCCGCAGCCTGGGCGGTATTGTTTGAAGTTATAGGGCTCAGGGTCTGCTCCGGCCGTGAAAACCTGGGCACGCTCAACGACCGATTAGCGTTGGCGGTGACTCAGTTCGAAACCCGCGCCTTGCAGGGCGGCGTGGAGAACAGCCAGGTCATGTCGGCACGCTATGTGTTGTGCAGCGTGATCGATGAGGCGGTGGTGACGACCCCGTGGGGGGCGCAAAGCGAATGGTCGAAGATGAGCCTGTTGAGCCGCTTTCATAACGAAACCTTTGGCGGCGAAAAAGTGTTCCAGTTGCTGGAGCGCCTCACGCGCGACCCGGTGAAGCACCTGGCGATGCTGGAGTTGCTGTACCTGTGCCTGTCCCTGGGGTTCGAAGGCAAATACC
Source organism: Pseudomonas sp. L13 (assembly GCF_009935965.1). Classification (NCBI taxonomy): domain Bacteria; kingdom Pseudomonadati; phylum Pseudomonadota; class Gammaproteobacteria; order Pseudomonadales; family Pseudomonadaceae; genus Pseudomonas; species Pseudomonas sp. L13. Next base: position 22,805 of record NZ_QODJ01000028.1, on the reverse strand, counting down.
GGGTGATGGAGCGGGGTGTGTCGCAACTTGAGGCGGTGCGCGATGCGTTGTATCGCCAGATCAGGCATGTACGTGGGGAACCGGCGGCGGTAGCGCTACTGCCTGTCCAGCCAAAGGCCGAACGGCGCAAGCGGGTGCGTGTCATCCCTGCCACCTGGTGGGTCGGCCTCACCTTGGTATGTGTGCTGGCGATGTACACAGGGTTTGCCTGGGTACTGAGCAACGAGCGTACGCACGCGCTGCAACCCCTTCAACTGTCGGCGTCGGATCTGCTCCGCACGCCTTTGTAAACGCTGGGAGCATTGAATGATCGCATTCTTCAAGGGGATGGGCACCGTGCTGGGCAGGATTTGGGTGTGGAGCCTGTTGCTGGTGCTGTCCTGTGCGGCAATGGTGTGGTTTTTGGGGCCGCTGCTGGCAGTGGATGACCACCGTATCTGGGCCGGGGCGACTGCGCGACTCGTCACCATCAGCAGTGTGTTCTTGCTATGGGCACTGGCGATGGCGTTTGCGGGGCCCGGTTTTGCCGCCTGGCGCCAAAGGCCGGAACGCGAGGCGCGCCAGCAGCCGATGACGGGGGTGGAGGACGAACGCCGACACCTGCGCAGTCGTTTCAAGAAAGCCGTGCACCTGCTTAAGACATCTCGCCATTATGGAGAGCGTAACGCACGTTGGCGTCATGAGTTGCCCTGGTACCTGTTGATCGGCGAGCCGGGCAGTGGCAAGACGCAGTTGCTGGCAGCAGCCGGTTTACCGTTGGCGCTGGACTACGGGCAAACGCGGCCGACAGGTAGCAGTGCCCATTGTGACTGGTATTTCGGCGACGAAGGCGTCCTGATCGACACCCCGGGGCGTTACCTTACCCAGCCCGACCGTTCAGTGGACGCCGCAGGCTGGACCACCTTGCTGCAACTGCTTAGGCGGCGTCGCCGAGTGCGCCCGCTCAGCGGTGTGGTGGTGGCGTTGTCGGCCGATACGCTGGCGAGCGCCACTGAATACGACCTGGATCATCATGCCCGCCGTGTACATTCGCGCTTGCAGGAGATCCAACAGACATTGCATGTGGATGTGCCGATTTACCTGGTGTTGACCCACGCCGACCAGTTGCCGGGATTCGCTGAATACTTCGACTCACCCCTTGGGGAAAGTGCCGACAGTGTGCTTGGGCAGCACCTGCATGCCTGCGCCGAGGGGACTGACACGACACAGGTTCGTCAGGCGGTCGAGCGATTATTGCAACGCTTGAACAGTGAGCTGATTGGGCGATTGCATCAGGAGCGCAATGTCGAGCGGCGTGGGCAGATGCTCGAGTTTCCCCAACAGGCAGCGCGAATGGGGGAGCAGGTCAGTCTGTTCGTTGACATGGCGTTTTGCGCTCATCGCTACCAACCCATCAACGGTTTGCGAGGGTTCTTCTTGACCTGCGCCGATGGCAGGCACCCGCGCTTTGTGCAGGGCCTGTTCAGCCAGGTGATCTTCGCCGAGGCCGACCTGGCGGGCCTGCAAGCCCACGAACAGCAACGTTTGCGTTGGCGCCAGGGCGCGCAGGCGATGGCTGCAGCGCTGGTTATTGGCGGTGTCGGCGGGCTATGGGGGCACAGTTACTCCGTCAATCACCAACGCTTGGCGCAATTGTCGGCGCTGACCTCACACCCGCCGCTCGCCCTTGCGGCCGACGATGAAAGCACGGCGCTGTTGGCGCTGTTGGACGCGCGACTGGCGGCGACCCAGGTTTTTCCAGGGCCGGCAGATGTACGCCTGGTGGAGCGCACCGGGCTGTATCAGGGCGAACTGAGCCGTCCCAGCGTCGATCAAGCCTATGAACAGGCGCTGCAACAGCTATTGCTGGGGTGGATAGCCGCCCAGTTGGAAGAACAGGTACTTGCTAGCCTGGGGGACCGGGAGCGGCTGCTCGACGATCTGCGTGCCTACCTGATGCTCAATCTGCGCGAGCGCCGTGACATGACCTGGTTGGCAGAACATATCGCAAGCCTTTGGTCGGTGCGGTTTGCCGGGGACATGCCGACACAGAAGCGCCTTAATACGCACCTTGCCCGGCTGCTGGAACAACCGTTTGTGGTGCCGCTCAACGAAGAGCGGGTGGCGCAGGCCCGTGAAGCGCTGAGGGGCGAATCGTTGGCCGATGGGGTCTATCGGGTATTGCGCGAACAAGCGCGCGGCCTGGAACCGTTGCGGCTGGCCGAGGGTAAGGTGTTCGCCGCCATCGACCCGCCTGTGCCGGGGTTCTATACCAAACGCTATGTGCAGTACTTTGAGGCGCAGGGCCCGCGCTTGGTAAACGCCATCACCCAGGACAACTGGGTGCTCGGGCGGGGCGCCGACCTGGGGCCCCAGGATTTACGGCGCCTGATGGCTGAACTGCAGCAACGCTATTTCAGCGAGTATGCCGATGCCTGGAGCGATGCGCTTGGCCGAGTCAGGCTGCAAGAGACCGACAACCTGCGTCAGGATGCGGAGCAACTGATGAACCTGACGTCGGCGCAATCGCCCTTGATTCGTCTGTTGCAACAGGTGCGTGAAAACACGCGTCTGTTGCCAGTCCCTGGACTGCTGGACAAAGTGGCCCAGCAGTCGGCAGACCTGGGCGAGATGGCCCAATCGCGGTTGACGGCTGGGCAGACGGCTATTGTCGAGGCGCCGCGGCGCGCCTTGCAGCGCCGCTTTGAGCCTTTGCATCAATTGCTGGATGAGCAGCACAACCCCGGCGTAGAGCTGACCCAGGCGTTGCGTCTGCTGGATGGAGTGCACCTGCAACTGACCGCATTGAACCGGGACAGCGCGCCCGAGCAGGCGGCTTTCCTGCGTGCCAGGCAGCGCATGGAGGGCCAGCAGGATGCATTGGGCAATCTGCGTGACGCCGCCGCGCGCCTGCCGCTGCCCATTGCCGGCTGGCTCGAAGGTGTGGCCGATGACAGTTGGCGGCATCTGTTGGAGCAGGCCTATGTGCACGTCAACCAACGTTATCAGAGCGAGGTGCATAGCCTTTACGCCAAGGCGATCGGCCGACGTTACCCATTCAATGCGCACGCCAGCAGTGAGGTCGCCCTTCACGATTTTCAGGAGTTCTTCAAGCCACGCGGGGTGATGGCGCGCTTTTATGAGGGCTACCTGCGGCCTTTTATCAGCGTCGACGGCAGCCGCTATCGACTGCGTGGGCTGGATGGCCAGAGTTTGCCGGTTTCGCGTGCGCTGCTGGAGCAACTGATGAAAACTCAGGTCATCCGCCGCGGCTTTTTTACCGAAGACGCGGGGGAGTTATCTGTGCGATTCACCTTGGCGCCCTACAGCCTGGACCCATCGGTCAGCCGTGCGATCCTGCGGTTTGGCGACCAGCAATTGGAGTATCGCCACGGTCCGATCGTACCCATGGCGTTCCATTGGCCCACCGATGCAGACAATGGGCGCAGCAGCCTCGTTCTGGAGAGAGGCACGGAGCAGCGACCCTTGGGTATCGAAAAGAACACCGGGGCGTGGTCGTTGTTCCGGTTTCTGGATCTGCTGCAGAAAGAGCCCGCCAGTGGCCGAAATATACAGACCCTCAAGGCAGACCTCGCCGGCCTGCGTGCCAATTACCGGCTCACCAGCCAGCGCACGCCTGGCCCGTTTGACATGGACTCATGGCGTACCTTTCGCCTGCCGGAGCAGCTGTGAACCCGATGGAGGCCCCGTGGCGCAGCGCCGGGCGCACGCAGCGAGGCCAGGCGCGGTTGCGCAATGAGGATGCGTTCCTGGACAACCCGGGCGCGGGTTGCTGGGCGGTGGCGGACGGCATGGGCGGGTATCGGCACGGGGATGTCGCCAGCCAGTGGGTGGTCAGCCAGTTAGCGTCAGTGTCGGCGGACGGCAACCTTGACCAACGTATTCAGGCGATTCGCCACAGGTTGCAGGACGTCAACCAAGGGGTGAGGCGCGCATGGACAGAGCCTGGCGCAAGCGGTGACGTGACGATGGGCAGCACCGTGGTTGCCCTGTTGCTGGAGAAGGGCCGGGCGGCCTGCTTATGGGCGGGAGACAGCCGTTGCTATTTATGGCGCGACCAGAGCCTTTATCAGTTGTCGAAGGACCACTCGCTGCTGCAGCGCCTTATGGACGAGCGTCAGTTGAGTGTGGCGCAAGCCCAGGCCTACCCGGGTGCCAGGGCCTTGACCCGGGCCGTTGGCGCGCGTTCGCGTTTGCACCTTGAAGTACTGGAACTGCGCACCCGCCCAGGGGACGTGTTTTTGTTGTGCAGTGATGGCTTGTATCAGGCCCTCAGCCACGTTGACCTGGGGCGGGCGTTGAGCATGGGCACGCCTCAACGGGCAGTGGAACGGTTATTTGCAGGGGCGTTGCGCAGGCCGGTACGTGATGACCTGACCGCGGTCGTGGTACAGCCTTGAACTCGACAGCTTCACCTTCCCGTTTATTGGCTGGGCGTTATCACCTTGAACGTGTCTTGGGCAGCGGTGGTATGGGCAGGGTGTACCGCGGGCGCGACCTGTTGCACGAGCAGTTGGGCGAACCCTGTTCCAAGGTAGCGATCAAGCTACTCGACGAACCCATTTCCCAGTGCCCTGACGCCCATGTGTTGTTGTATCGCGAGTTTGCCTTGGCCCGCAGCCTTCGGCATGAGCGTGTGGTACGGGTGTTTTCGTTTGAGGTCGATACACACAGCCACGTCGCGTTTTTCACCATGGAGTTGCTGCAAGGGGTGACGTTGGACCGCCTGCTTCTGGAGTGCCCCCAGGGCTTGCCCTGGCAGGAGTTGCGCCCCATCGCCTTGCAGCTGCTGGATGCGCTGGTCTACACCCATCAGCAAGATGTTCTGCACGGTGATGTCAAACCCGCCAATGTCATGGTGGGCGAGGAGGGCGTGCGTTTGTTCGATTTTGGCCTGGGCCATGCTCAAGCAGAGGCTGCGGTAGGGTTGCCGAGTGTCAGCCGCAGTCGTTTCAATGCCTGGACACCTGCCTACGCCGCCCCGGAGCTGTTGGCCGGTGGTGCGCTGACCGCTGCCGCCGACCTGTACGGCGTGGCCTGCATCCTCTACGAACTGGCCCACGGCAGGCGCGTAGGCAAGCGCGCCTCTACAGACCGGCTGCCCCGGCCCGCGCAGTTGCCCAGGCATTGCTGGGCAGCGTTACAGGCCGCGTTGGCGATAGACCCGCAGCACCGAAGCATAACGGTCGCCGAGTTGCGTCACGTCATGGGGCGCAACCGAGCACGCTGGTGCTTGTAGGGTTAAGGTTAAACGGCCAAGCCGTGCAACTGGCAGTACTCCGTCCAGTTCATGCCTGCCATCTGTGCGACTTCTTTATGCACTTCGCGCCGCTGGGCCTCGAAGGCTTCGGTCGAATCGGCCGTGAGCTTGAGGGTCAATTCCCAGGCGAACAGTTTTTGCTGTTCAGCATGTACTTCGAAAGCCTCATGCAGGCGTTCGGCGCGATACTGCTCCAGGGTTTCGCCCCTGGCCTGGGCTACCAGCGGGTTAAGGCTGTCCAGTTCGGCAGCGACCTGGGGTTGTTCGCGCAGGAATCTGTCCAGTGCGAGCTGGTGAGTATCGTTGGGTGCCGACATAGGTAGACACCTTAATGAGAAGGGTGGGAGTTGCTATCGGACGTGCGTGCGTTGAGGTGATGGCGAGCACGCTTGCGCGACCTGCGCCGCATCCAGTTCTGCAACGGCGCGAGCAAGAAAAACATCAGGTAGGCGACCAGCACCAGGGCCAGGTCTACCCAGGTTTCAGCCACAGGCCCGGTAAACAATTCAATGAGGTTCTTGATCACAAACAGCAATACCACGCTGCACAACCACAGCAGGATGGTGACAAATAGAGGACGCATGTTACTTGAGCGCTTGTCTTGCATAGTGAGTTTCTCTCCTTTGGCCTGTTGTCGTTCCAGGCAAGATTCCCTGAGTGCGTACCCATTATCAGACAGGTTGTAACATCGTATAACACGCACAAAACGTGCGGATGATACCGACTCAGACAGCCTTAGGGGATGATTCAAGTCAGAAAGTTCGATAAATCTGTAGGGAATTAGTCTAGCAACCTGGCATTCACCGGCAAAAAGCCGCGCACGGACGGGCACAAAGGCTTTCGCTTCGGCTATCAGGGCGTGTAGCGTTAGCGGGTGTTTCCGGCCCTGATCTTCAGCGGCAGTCGGTGACAGGCAGAGGACGGCCCATGGCGCACACCCTGTTCAAACTTTTCCTGACCCAGCGCCTGGCAGTCCTGGCCAGTACGGAGTCGTTGCGTGCGATTCGTGAGGGGCTGCTGTGGATCCTGCCGTGCCTGTTGGTGTCCGCAGGTTTCTTGATTCTGTCCGAATGCGCCCAGGCGCTGGGTTTCGATCCGCAGGTGGTGAGTTTCCTGGCGGGGTTGCATAAACAGATCAGTTCGGTGATCCCACTGCTGGCCGCGGCCTCCATCGGTTATATGCTGGCGATTCAGCACCGTCTGCCACAGCTGCCGGTGGCGTTTCTGTGCCTGGCCCATGTGGTGGTCGCCACCTTCGTGCTGCGTGAGTACCCACGTGCTTCGGCCACGTTTTTATTGTTTATTGCCATTGCTTCGCCCTTGATCAATGTGCCGGCCATTGCCTGGCTGCATCGCTTTCGTTGGACGCGCCTGGTCAACCAAGACCTGGTCGGCCATAACCTCAAGGGCACCATCAACATGGTGGTGCCTGGCGCACTCACAGCCTTGGCGTTGGTGGCGGTGTTGTCGTTGCTGCTGTTGATCCCCCATGTGGCGCAAATTCAGGGGCCGCAGGTGCTTGATGCGTTGCAGGCGCCTTACGGCAGCGGGTTGTTTGTCACCCTGATGAATTCGCTGCTGTGGTTCTTCGGCATTCACGGCGTGTATGCCATGCAGCCGTTATTCGATGCCTTGGACCAGGCAGTGGCGCTCAATGGCGCAGCGTTGGCGGCGGGGGAGCCGGTGCTGTACCTGCTCAACAACGGCTTGCTGGGCAGTTTTGCCTTTATCGGTGGTTCGGGCGCAACCTTATGCCTGTTGTTGGCGATCCTGCTGTTTTCCAGGAGCCAGTCCATGCGCTTGCTGGCGGTGGCCAGTTTGCCGTTGTCGTTATTCAATGTCAGCGAAGTGCTGTTGTTCGGTTTGCCGATCATTCTCAACCCGCGCCTGTTCATACCGTTTCTACTGGTACCGGCGTTCAACGCGATGGTGGCGTTGATGGTGGTTCAACTGGGTTGGGTGTCGCCTGCGGTGGCCAGCGTGCCGTTTACCGCCCCGGTGCTGCTCAATGCCTACCTCAGCACCCACGGCGACGTGGCGGCGGTGGTGTTGCAGATCGTTCTGCTGGCGGCCGGTACGCTGGTGTATGCGCCCTACGTCAGGGCGATTCATCGCCAGTCCGATGGCGGCACGGTGTACCTCAAATCTTTGGACATGACGTTTCGCGGCCTTGAAGAGAAAGGCCGCCTGCTGGAGTTCGACCCGGTGCTGGCCACTCACCAGACCTTGGCCCGCCAGGCCGCGGAGTTGAACCGCATCCAGCAGATCAGTGATTACGAGTTCTACCTTGAGTTTCAACCCCAGGTCTCCACCCGCACCGGTTTGTGCACCGGCTGCGAGGCGCTGATGCGCGCCCGGGACAGCCAGGGCACGGTGCATTCGCCCTGGGAGTTCCTGCAATGGCTGGCGCACGCCAGGCTGATGCCGGATGTGGACGTGTGGGTAGCGTCCCAGGCCGTGCGCCAGTATCAGAAATGGCAGAAGGTGGGTTTTGAACTGCCGATGACCATCAATATTTCCAGTACCACGCTCAAGGACGCCGCCTATGGCGACCGCCTGGTGGAAATTCTTGCCCAGGCCCGAGGGCGGGTGTCAGTGGAAATTACCGAAGACGCGCTGGTCAGTGATATCCCGGCCACTCGCCAGACCATCCAGAAGCTGCAGGCCATGGGGGCGAAGGTCTATCTGGATGATTTTGGCACTGGGTTTTCTGCGCTGAGTTACTTGCACCAGTTTCCTGTGGATTTCATCAAGATTGACCGCAGTTTTGTGGTGGCCCAGCGTGACCCTAAAGGCGCCCAGGTGCTCACCGGTATGTTGCGCTTCTGCGAGGCCTTGGATCTGGGGGTGGTGGTGGAGGGGGTTGAGACGGCTGAGCAGTTGGCGTTTTTGAGTCATGGGCCTGAGTTGTTTATTCAGGGCTGGTATTTCAGCAAGGCACTGCCTGGGGATCAATTGCCACGCTTTGTGCGGGAGCGCAGGGCGTTGGTGTGATGGCCGACGCTTATCTAACTGATACCCCGCGGTCCAACTGTGGGAGCTGGCTTGCCTGCGATGACGGCCTGACGGGTGACGCCTATCTACCTGACGCACTGCGATCAAACTGTGGGAGCGGGCTTGCTCGCGAAGGCGGCCTTGCAGTCAACACACTTGGATGGTGTACATATCCATTGCTGCGGTAACGGCCATCTAGGGTTCCGCCCTGACGGCGGCTCACTTTTGAAAAGCGCAAAAGTAAGCAAAACGCTCTTGCCCCACCACTCGGCACCTCGCCTAGGCTCGGTGTGCCCGAACACAGTCTTGAATCCGTGGGCCGCCGCCACGCGCCATCCATGGCGCGGGGCGGCTAACCCGGCGTCCTGCCGGGTTACCCACGAATTCAAGCCTGCGTTCGGCCAGCGTGGTTTAACGGGGCACCTAAGATCAAAAGCAGATCAAGAGCAGATCAAGAGCAAGATCAAGAGCGACTCGCTTCGCATCGTGGTTACCGTCGGTTGCTGCAGGGTTGTGTTTATACCTGTGGTTGGGTGGCGCTATCGGCCTATCTCCACGCCTTTGAAAGAATTTTCCTACAGGTGTTGACCTTGCCACTACGGGAACCTTTAGGCTTTTTTCCGAGTACGCCCAACCACAAAAACAAGATTCAGGGGTTATCAATGGATACTGCTGCCCTGCAACAACGCTCGGGTTCTGATCTCTTCACCACCGCCTCGCGGCTGATGACGAATGCCTTGGAACCCGGCGCCAACTACACCCAGGTCACCCGCGCGCTGGAAGCGCTGCTCGCACAGGCTCGGCAAGGCCTGGCGGGAGACGCCGACGCCTACGCGCACTATCAGTCAGCCCTGCTGCAACTGCACATCCCCGGTGACCCGCGTACCGAGCCGACTCGGCGCTGGATGGCCAGCGAGGTTTACCGCGTCGAAGATGAGTTCGCCGCCGACGTGCCGGGTTTCACCGCGTTGCCGGTGGAGGAGTTCCGTCAGCAGGTCGACGCTGAAATCGCTGCACGCAGCCGGGTCAACCACCCGATGTCGGTGCACCTGTTCCAAGGGACGCCGCCGGTGCAGGATGTGCGCTTCTTCCTGGAGCATCACTGGACCCGTTCCTACAACTTCTACAGCCTGCTGGCCGAACTGGCCTTTCGCTTCGAAGCCATCGAAGACGCCTCGGTGTTTTACCGCAACCTGTACGGTGAAGCAGGGGCTGAGACGCCGGAGCGTTCGCACCCGGCGATGCTCGCCCATCTGATGGAGTATTTCGATATTCCGCTGGCCATCGACTTCCCCGCGCTGCATCCGCTGGAAAAGGCCTACCTGAATAATCGCATTCGCTGTGTGCGCCACACGGATGTCGCCTGGGGCCTTGCGCTGCTGTATGCGGTGGAGTCTGTCAGCTGTGTCAACCATCGGCGCATCTACGAACTGTTGCAACGCCTCGACGTTCCAGAGCAGCCCAGCGAATTCCACCGCTTGCATGGCACCCAGGATGAGATCGACACCGAGGAAATGTGGGCCCTGATTGCCCAATTCGCCAGCGAGGAGGGCTTTCAGCGCACGTTCATGCGCGCACTCAAGCGCCACTTCGAAATCAACAAGGCCTACTTCGACAGCCTGTGGCAGCAGATGCAGGCCCAACGGCTGTCTGCCTGAACGACCTGCGATCCCAGAACAAAAATAATGGAGCACATGATGAGCCCACGTAATTTTTCCCTGCCGCAATTGCAGAATATTCACACGGCCGAAGCCCGTCTGTTGGCGGAAGCCTTGAAGCCGGACGCGACGTTCAATCGCATCGAAATTGCCGCCAATATGCTGCGCGCCCTGTGCGAGAGCGGCCAACGCGGTGACGCCGCGAATGCAGCGCAGTGCCAGCAATTGCTCTACATCCTGTCGCTGAGCGATGACGTGGCCACCGCCTCGACCCGGCGCTGGCTGGCCAATGCTGTCTATAGCGTGCAAGAGCGTTTCATGCCGTCAGCCGACCTGGCATCGCCCTTGTCCGAGGCCGGTTTCCAGCAGCGCCTGGAAGAGCAGATTGCCGCGCAGTCGCGGGAAAACCACCCGATGTCGCAGTATGTGTTTGAAGGCAAAGCCTCTCGCGAGCAACTGCAGGTGTTTTTGCGTCACCAATGGTTCCGCACGTACCGCCTGTACCGGGACGCCGCCGACCTGCTGGTCAACCTGACTGACGTGGACGAGGCGGCTGCCCTGGCGCGTTATCTCTACGGCGAGCTGGGCGAAGAGGATGAGCAGCGTTCCCACCCGAAGCTGTTGGCCAAGCTGCTTGCCGCCGTGGGCCTGAATGCCGATTTCGAGGCTCTTTCGACGATGCCTGAGGAAATCGCCTACCTCAACAACCGCGCCCGCTGTTTCCGCAACCCCGATGTCGGCTGGGGCCTGGCGGTGTTCTATATCACCGAACTGGTGGTGCCGGGTAACCACGGCAAGCTGTACAACGCCCTGCGCAACGCGGGCTTGAGCCAGGATGACGCGGAGTACTACGAAGTGCACATCAGCCTGGTGCCGCCACGGGCCAAGCGTGAATGGGCGCTGATCTCACGGCGGATTCCGGACCTCGGGTTCCAGAACGCGTTCCTCACGTCCCTGGCCGAGCACTTCCGGCTGGAGCGGGCTTACTACGACGCAGTCTGGGAACAAGTGCAACGCGTGAAGTAGCCCCCTTAGGACAACGCGAGTAACTCGACATGCCAAGTCATATCACTGAATCCCGTATCCACGGGGGCGCTTACTCGTCCCCGGAATTTGCCGCGATCTTCTCTGATGCCAATCAGGTGCAGAAGTGGCTTGATGTTGAAACGGCGCTGGCGGCGACCCAGGCGCAGATGGGCCTCATCCCTCACGAGGCCGCCCGGGAAATTGCCCGGGTAGCCAGCGTGGAACTGCTGGACCTCGACGCGTTGGGGCGCGAGAGCCTGGAAACCGGGCACATCCTGGTGCCGACCCTTCGCGCCTTGCAGGGGTTATGTGCCGATGGGCTGGGTGAATACGTGCATTACGGCGTGACCACCCAGGACATCCTCGACACCGGCCTCATCCTGCAAATCCGCGATGCCTGGGGCCTGGTGGTGCAGCGTTTGCGCGGGATCCGTGGGCATTTGCTCACGCTCGCCTTGCGCCACAAGCACACGCCGATGGTCGCCAGGACTCACGGGCAGCAGGCATTGCCCACCACGTTTGGCTACAAGGTAGCGGTATGGGTCGATGAGATCGATCGGCACCTTGAACGCTTTGACGAAGCCTATGCGCGGGTGATGGTCGGCAACCTGACCGGCGCCGTGGGCACCCTGGCCGGGCTGGGCCCGCAGGGTTTGGAGGTGCAGCGCCGCACCCTGGAAAGCCTCGACCTGGCGGCGCCGTTGAGCAGTTGGCACAGTGCCCGCGACCGCATCCTGGAGGCGGCGTGGTTGCTGGTGCAGGCGTCGGCAACCTTGGGCCGTGTCGCCAATGAGATCTACCACCTGCAGCGCACCGAGATCGACGAAGTGCGCGAAGGCCGACGGGCAGGGCAGGTGGGGAGCAGCACCATGCCCCACAAGCAAAACCCGTCGACGGTGGACCTGATCAGTGCGCTGTCGCGGCTGGTGCGCGCGCAGATGGTTGCGCTGACCGACGCCGCGTTCCAGTTGCACGAGCGTGACGGCACCACCTGGCGCATCGAATGGGCGGCCCTGCCGGAGCTGTTCATTTACGCCGGCGCCTTGCTCGCCCGTATGGAGGGCTTGCTGCTGGCTGGGCTGGAGGTGCGTGAAGCGCGCATGCGCAGCAACCTGGACATGCTGGGCGGGCTGATCCTGTCGGAGCGCGTGATGCTTGCGCTGGCGCCTCGGTGTGGCAAGCAGACGGCCCATCACCTAGTGCACGACATCGCCCTGCAAGCCCAAGACACAGGCGTCTGCTTTCGCGACGCACTGCTTGGCGACTCGCGGCTGCAGGGTTGTTTCAGTCCGCAAACGCTCGATGACCTGCTTGACCCGACGACCTACACGGGGCTGGCGGCCGAGATGGTCGATTTGGTGGCAACTAAAGCACTGCCTCGCGCTTGCGGCCATGGCCTTGGAGCGACGCAGGCAACCCCAGGCAATACCAGTCAGTCCCAGTACGCGATGGAGGGTGTGTGATGGATGCGCAAACGTTGGAAATGACCGCTCGTGCTTCTTGTACCGCACGTTCGGACCGCCCGGGCTTTGATCATGACGGTGAGCAATGCCGTCACGAACACAGCCATATCCTTGACTCGAAAACCCACGGTTCAGGCTATGCCGGCCCGCAGAGCCGCAAGATCTTCTGCAGTCATTGTCGGCTGCAACGCTGGCTGGACGTGGAAGCGGCGCTGGCCATGGCCCAGGCCGACGTCAACATCATCCCGCGCGAGGCGGCTCTGGAGATCGAAAAGGCCGCGTTGCTGTCGGGCATCAATGTGCGCCAACTGGCCGAGGGCGTGGCAGCCACTGGGCATTCGCTGATGCCACTGCTCAGCGCCCTGCAAAAAAACTGCAGCCCCAGTGCCCGTGAATACGTGCATTACGGCGCTACCACCCAAGACATCCAGGACACCGCCCAGTCCTTGGAAATGCGCGATGTGCTTGATGCGATGGACCAGGCCCTGGAGACGTTGCTGGGCAAGTTGTCGACCCTGGCCGATGCGCACCGTGATTCACTGATGGTCGCCAGGACTCACTCGATTCCCGCCTTGCCAACCACCTTCGGGCTGAAGGTCGCCGGCTGGATCGATGAGCTGTTGCGCCACCGTCAGCGCCTGGCCGAGGCGCGCCAGCGGGTGCTGGTGGTGCAGTTGTTCGGCGGGGTCGGCACCATGGCGGCGTTCGGCCCGGATGCCATGCCGATGCTGGAGCGTTTTGCCCAGCGCTTGTCGCTGCAAGTGCCCCTGACGGGCTGGCATGTGTCCCGTGACCGCGTTGCCGAGTTCGTCAGCACCCTGGCCATGGTCACCGCCTCGTTGGCCCGCGTTGCCGATGAAATCCGTACGCTCAATCGCTGGGAAATCGCTGAAGTGGAAGTGGGCTGGAGCGACCAACAGATCGGTAGCAGCACCATGCCGCACAAACGCAACCCCGAAGGCTGCGAGCAGGTGGTGGTGTTGGCGCGGCTGGCCAAGGCCCAGGTCATGCTCGCGCTGGACGCGATGATTCTTGAGCATGAGCGCGATTATCGGGGTACGCGGTTGGAGTGGTGCGCGGTCGCGGACGTTTCCCACTATGCGCTGATGGCGCTCTCGATTCTGACCGAGACCATCGACGGGCTCACCGTGAATGTGCAGAAGATGGAAGACACCGCCCAGGCCTATGGTGATGCCATCTGTACTGAAGCCGTGGTGTTCGAAATGGCGCGCAAGCTGGGCAAGAGCAGCGCCTACCAGATCATCTTCGAAGTGTCCCAGGCCAGCCAGCGCAATCACGTGTCGATCCGCGAGGCGATCGAGGCCGATGCGCGGGTGCTTGCGGTGATGAATGACGGCGCCCTGGCCCGGCTGTTCGAGCCCCGGACTCACCTGGGCATGTCCGAACGCATCGTTGACAACGTGCTGGCCAAGCTCGCCGGCCACTGATCATTGATCTCAACAGACTTGTAAATTCATCAAGGAGCGACAGATGTCCAACGTTATGGAAGTTGATAAAGCCAAGGTCCAGCAATTTTCGGCGCGCATCATGGAGGATTACGGCAACACGCTGCGCGGTGCCATGCTCTACATTGGCGACCAGCTCGGCTTGTTCAAGGCATTGGCCGACGGCCAGGCGGTGACCCTGGAGGAGTTAGCGCACAAGACCGGCTACAACGCACGTTACTTGCGCGAATGGCTGGGCAGCATGGCCACCGGCAATTATGTGACCTACGACGCGCAAACCCGCCGCTACCAGATGCCGGCTGAATTTGTGCCAGTGCTGGCCGATGAAGACTCGCCGTATTTCGCCGGCGGCATCATTCAGCTGAGCGTGCCGTTCGTGAGCATGGCGCCCAAGGTCATCGAGGCCTTCCGCCACGGCGGGGGTTGCGCTGAAGAGGCGTTCCCGCTGGAAACCTGGAAAGGCATGGAGCGCATGACCATGCCCTGGTACAAACACTACCTGGTCCAGCACTGGATCCCGTCCCTGGACGGCGTCGAAGAGAAGCTCAAGACCGGCGGCAGTGTGCTGGATTTCGGCTGTGGCGCGGGCCTGGCGGCGATCACCATGGCCAAGGCTTACCCCGACGCGCGCATTGTCGGCTGCGACTTCCACCTGCCTTCCATCGAGTTGGCGCGGGCCAACGCCGAGGCGGCTGGTGTGGGTGACCGGGTGCAATTCGAGGTGAACGACTCCGATGCCTTGCGCGGCCAGCAATTCGACTTCGTGACCACCTTTGTGGTGATCCACGATGCCACCGACCCTCAGCAGATGCTCAAGGATTTGCGCGCCGCCACGGCCGAAGACGGCACTTACCTGATGGTGGAGCTCAACCTGTCCGAAGAGCTGCACGAGAACATGAACCTGTTCGGGCGCGTGATGTACCCGCAGAGCACCCTCTATTGCATGACCTGCTCACTGTCCCATGGTGGGGCGGGGCTGGGGGCGTTCATGGGCGAGAAGCGTGCCCGCCAGATGGCGCAAGCAGCCGGTTTCAGCCGCTTCCGCAAAGTGCCCTCGGAGTGGCCGCCAATGCCGGCGCTGTTCGAACTCAAGCCTTGATATGAGCCATCCAGCCATTGCGTTGCGCAGTAAGGCAATTTAATGGCCCCTTTGTAACAAAATCCTCGCCAAAATCACTTTTATTTTCAGGTGGTTAGGTGAGGATGCAAATGCGCTCTGTAGGAATGATGCTGATTGCCTGCTCCCTGGCCGGCGGCGCGACTGTCGCGCAGGCCAGGGAATTGCGCGAAGGTGACAAGTACATGTGCAGTTGGGGCGCCGGCACGGCCGCCAGGGCCCAGGAACTCAAGTTATCCGGCGTTTCGCTGTACGCCGCCCGGCAGAAGATCCAGACCCTCAAGTTCAGCAAATCGTGGATGCGCATGATGGCCATGGGTATCACCGAGCAGACTTATGACAGTCGTTCAAGGCTCAAGCCGGAGGCGATTCGTCAGAGCTTTTATCAGGATTGCCTGCGCTACAAGGTGGCGCGCAAGTAATTCGGTGCCGTGAGGCATTTACAAATCCACGACAAACCCTATGTCAGTATTTGCATACAATTGCGCACTTCTTCATGGGAGGCCTTTATGCGAGTGCTTATTCGAGTGGCGACGGCAGAGGACGTTGATACGCCGTGCGCCATTCGCCCCCCGGTGGTGCAAAACCACCTGAAATATACGCCGCTGGCCGGGTAAGCCTATGAATGCCCCAGAGCCCCCTTCGTCCAACGGCATGCGCTACCTCGCGGTCGGGGTGTTATGCGTCGCGGTGCTATTGGGGGGCTATTTCGTTCAACTCAACGCCAAGGTAGACCGCCAACGTGAAGAGGCGGCTGAACGCTTGGTGCTATGTCGTCATGTGGAGGCTGTGGTGGGCGTCACCGCTTCGAGTCATGAAAAACTTCAAGAAACGTGCAAGCAATTAAGCGATCAACTATTGAAAGGTGCGACGCAGGGCTAATTAATAACCCTTTTTCAAGTGTGGCTTAATGCCCGGATATCGCCGTTACTTGCACCAAAAAGTAGCACGACTACCGCCTTCCACCTTAAAAAACATGTGGTTATTGAATGACTTACGACGCTTTCAATCCGACGAAAGGATTAAAATAATCTTGTTACAGGTTTTTACAGTCGTTACTATAGCCAGGCGTTCACCTCCCACGGTTTATGCATTTTTAAATCCCAAGTTTCCATCAGCTACTTGGGATTTTTTTTGCCCGCGATTTAATCTCGGCCCGCCATTCATGGCCGGTTACGCCCGACAAAATGAGGGCTGGATAACACTTTTGCATTAATTGTCCGGTGGCCGGCAAAACCTTATCTATGCTGCTTGCATCACCTCAATCGGGTAGAACCCAGGGGCGGAGGGCTGAGCATGATTTCCATCACCGAATTCAACCGCATCATGGCCTCAGGCTTCCTGCCGCTTGCGTGTGAGTGCTGCGTTAACAGCGATGGCTCACTGCGCATCAGCGTGTTCGAGCCCACGTCCGGTCGTGTCGACTTGCTGCTCACCTGCGTATCGCCCGAGGGCCTGGACAGCATCCGTGCCATCGCCAACCTGATTGGCGAGTTGCGTACCGAGATAAAGGCCGGGCGCCGTGGGTTTGCGGCTGTCCAGGGCGTCAGAGGCGCCGCAGGAAGGATTTGACGATGTGGCGGGTGGCGTCTGTGGTGTCCAGCTCATCCAGGGCGCTGTAGGCGTACCACTGGCAATCGACAATCTCGTTGCACGGCCGTGCCTCGTCGATATTGACTACCGAGGCCTCAAACACATGGTGGACGGTGTCGCGGGCCTTGAGCTCCTGCAGGTACAGCAAGCCGTCCACGTTTAACCCGGTTTCTTCTTCCAGCTCGCGTTCCGCCGCGCCTACCGGGCGCTCGTTTGCTTCTACTTTCCCGCCGGGCAATGCCCATTTTGATCTGGCCTTGCGCACGAAGAGGATATGCCCCTCATGTTCGCAAATGACGGTTGCCCTAATTTTCATCGAATGTGCCCCCGCGCCGGATGAATGTCATAAAAGTGTAATGCAATTGTCATGCTAAGTGGTTATGGCGCGCCAGGGTCGGTATGTGGATACTGCCCGATTGACGAATACGACCGAGGACATTAGATGAAGACCATACGCTGGGGCATGATCGGCTGTGGCAGTGTCACTGAGTTAAAGAGTGGGCCGGCTTTCTATAAAGTGCCAGGTTCGGCATTGGTCGCCGTGATGGGGCGGCGTGCCGAGGCGGTGCGCGATTATGCGGCGCGCCATGGCATTGCGCGCAGCTATACCGACGCCCAGGCCTTGATCAACGACCCCGAGGTGGAGGCGGTCTATATCGCCACTCCGCCCGACAGTCACCTTGAGTACGCCTTGATGGTGGCGGCGGCGGGGAAACATTGTTGCGTCGAAAAACCGATGTCGCTGAATGCTGAACAGAGCGCGCTGATGCAGCGCACGTTCGAGCGCGCCGGGCTGCACCTGTTTGTTTCTTACTACCGGCGTTCATTGCCGCGCTTTGAGCAAGTGCGCACCTGGCTGCACGAAGGCCGTATCGGTGAGCTGCGCCACCTGACCTGGACCTTGTGCAAGCCAGCTGCCGCAACAGACACCGACGCCGCCAATTGGCGTACCGACCCGGCTATTGCCGGTGGCGGTTACTTTGCCGACCTGGCCAGCCATGGGTTTGACCTGTTCCAGTACCTGGCTGGCGATATCGTTGAGGTCTCAGGCTTTTCTGCGCGACAGGCGGGACGCTACGCGGCAGAAGACGCAGTGACAGCCTGTTGGACATTCGCCAGCGGTGCGCTGGGCATGGGCTGTTGGAACTTTGTGGCAGACCGCCGCGAAGACCGTGTCGAACTGATCGGCAGTCGCGGCCGTATTCAATTTTCGGTGTTCGACGACCAGCCGCTGCGGCTTGAAGGCGAGACCACCGAAGTGTTGGAAGTGCCGTGTCACACCCATATTCAATGGCACCATGTGCTGAACATGAATGCGCATATTCGTGGCGAGGCCGAGCATCCGTCGTTGGCCATCGAAGCGCTGAAGACCGATATCATCCTGGACAAGGTGTTACACCGTTACTCCCAGCATCCCTAGTCGTGGCGATAGCGTAAGGCTTCACTCTTTTAAAGGAATACCGGGATGAAATACTGGATGGTGTTGTGGCTGCTGATCGCCACCGCGGCAACGGCGGCGCCACGCAGCCAAGGGCAGTCGGGCGAGTTTGATTTCTATGTGCTGTCGCTATCGTGGTCACCCACGTTTTGCCTGACGCACCCAGGCAATGAGCAATGTTCGGGCAAGGGCTACGGCTTTGTGCTGCACGGTTTGTGGCCGCAATACGCGCGGGGAGGGTGGCCGGCGTCCTGTACGCCGCAAACGCACTTGAGCGAGGCAGAAATGGACAAGGGCGCGGCGCTGTTTCCCACCCGTGCACTGCTCAAGCATGAGTGGGCCAAGCATGGCACCTGCAGTGGGCTGGAGCCGTTGGAGTATCTGGAGAAGACCGATGTGGCGCTTGGTGCGGTGGTGATCCCGCAACAGTTGCAGCCGTTCAACACGCCGCCGTCATTGCAGGCCAACGAGATCGAGGCGCTGTTTCGCGAGAGCAACCCACGCATGGGCAACCACGGGATGGCGGTGATCTGCAAGGGTCAGGTGCTGTCGGAAGTGCGGGTGTGCCTGACCAAGGATCTGGCTTTTGCCGGTTGCCCGCGCAGTGTGAAAAGCCAATGCCGTGGGGGCGATATTCGTATTCCCACGCAGCGCTGAGCAGCGCAGGCGCCTAGAACTCGCCGGAATACTTCACCGCAGCTGCAGCGCGTGAGGGGACATTCAGGCTGCGCAACAATGACGACACATGGATACGCACGGTAAACGGCGAGATATTCAAGGCCTTGGCAATTTCCTTGTTGGTCTTGCCTTGGGCAATCAGGCGCAGCACTTCCTGCTGACGTGGGGTGAGGGTGTGGGTGTCGAGGGGCAGCAGGCCTGAAGGGGCGAACTTGACCAGCACTTCGCCCTCGCGGATCGCCAGCAGGGCCTGGCCGATCTCATCCGGGGCGATGTTCTTGCCGATAAAACCGTCGGCGCCCAGGGCCATGACCTGTTCGATCAGCGCGGGGTCGTCGACCATCGACACCAGGACCAAGGTGGTGCGTTTGAGTTGCTGGCGCAGTTCGGCCAGTTGGCTGATGCAGGTCAGGCCGGGAAAGCGCAAATCGAGGATCAAGGTATCGACCTCGCCCGCTTCGCACAGCAACGCATTCACCGTGGCCAGGTCGCCGGCCTCCTGCACCACCGCGCCCGGCAGTAGACGTTGCACGGTGCGCATCATGCCTTCGCGAAACATGGGGTGGTCGTCGGCGATGATGATTCGGCCGGTCATTGTGTGCTCCTTCCTGGGGCAAGGTTGTATCCAGGCATGCTAATTTATTTACCGTCGGTGTAGGAGCGAGCTTGCTCGCGAAGCACGCACAGGCACCGCGTACTTCCAGGTCAAACGCGTTATCGTTGACGTTTTTCGCGAGCAAGCTCGCTCCTACAGATGATAGGTCAGGGATATGACGATGAGTCTTGAGACAAACTCTGAACTCGATCAGGCTAACCTGCGCATCGTGGTGGCCAGCATCGCTATCGTCTACATCGGCGTGCTGGGCTTTTTGCCAGGGCAATCGCTGGACACCTATCTGCCGGTGATCCTGTATATCTTCCTGTTTCTGCTGGCGTCCATCGTGTTGCGCCAGGTGATCGCACGCTGGCCGGGGCATTACCCGGCGCGGCGAATCTTCGGCATGATCCACGACTACACCGGCACCTCGTTCGGCCTGGTGGTGGGCGGTGAAGCGGCGTTGCCGCTGTATGCGGTGATGGTCTGGGTGAACCTGGGCAACGGCATGCGCTACGGTTCGCGCTACCTGGCGATTGCCACGGGGCTGGCGTTGCTGGCGTTGTTGATCGTGTACCAGCTTACGCCGCTGTGGCAGGCGCAGCCGTTCATGGTGCTGATGCTGATGATCACCAGCACGGTGATCCCGGTGTATGCGCATATTCTGCTGGAGCGCACGCGCAAGGCCTCCGAGCAAGCGATCGCTGCCAACCTGGAAAAGTCCCGCTTCCTCGCCCAGGCCAGTCATGACCTGCGCCAGCCGATTCACTCCATCGGCCTGTTCACCGCCTGCCTGCGCGAAGCTCGCTTGGGAGATGACGAACAGCGCTTGGTGGACAATATCGACCGTTCGCTGCTTAACGTGTCGCAATTGTTCCGTTCGATTCTCGACCTTTACACCCTCGACAACGGGCGCCTGTTGCCCAAATACCAAGTGATTCACCTGGGCGACTTCCTGGCCGACCTGGTGCGCCAAAACGCCGAGGCGGCGCGCTGGGCGGGCGTGGAGCTGCGCCTGCGCCCCTGTGCCCACTGGGTGCTGGTTGATCCAGCCATGCTGGCGACCATGATGCAGAACTTGCTCTCCAATTGCTTCAAATACGGCGCGCAACAGCCGGTGCTGATCGGCGTGCGTGCGCGCGATAACGGCTTGGTGGTGGAGGTACACGACCAGGGGCGGGGGATTGCCAGGGAGCATCTTTCAAAAGTCTTCGAAGAGTTTTATCGCGTGCGTCAACTGCGTGACAAGGACGTTGAAGGCGTGGGCCTGGGGCTGTCCATCGTCAAGCGCCTGGGGCAATTGATGGGGTTGCAGGTGAGCCTGCGCTCGCGCGTGGGCCATGGTACTTCAGTGAGTCTGCATGGCCTGGCCTTGGCAACCGCGCCGCGTCAACCGGCAGTGCGTGACGATGCACGCCAAGCCGGCCTGCTCACCGGCCTTAAGGTGTGCCTGGTGGAAGATGACTACAACGTGCTGCTCGCCACCCAGGCGCTGCTGGAGCGCTGGGGGTGTCAAGTGCAGGCCGAGTCCACGGGGCAGGGTTTGGTCAGTGACTGCGACATCATCGTCGCCGACTATGACCTGGGCAACCACGCCACCGGCATCGAATGCATCGACCAGCTACGCGAGCAACGTGGCTGGGCGGTGCCAGCGCTGATCCTCACCGGGCACGACGTGGAGAAAATCCAGGCCGCGTTGCATGACCGTCAGATCGCTATCCTGTCCAAACCGGTACGCCCTGCGGAACTGCGCGGCACCCTTCGTGAGCTCAGCCAGGAAAAAACTACTGCATGAATGGCGTTAATCCATTGCCTTTGGCACCCTTGGGCATGCAGTAGGCCGCTGGCTTCATCAGGCCGAAGCTGGCAATCGCGAACGCGCCGCCGCTGGCACCACTGGGCACGGAACAGTTGTACTCGCCGGAGGCCGTGTTAGCCACGTAGTAGGTGGTCATGGAGTCGCTGCGCACATTGGAGATACGTTTTACCGGCTCGCCCAGATTGGTTTCCGACAGCTTCTTGAGATGGTCTTCGGTGGGCTTGATATTGCTGCAACCGGCGACGCCGATGATCAGGGCGCCCAACAGGGCAAGACGAGTGACAGGAGAGTGGAGTTTCATGGTGCTTCTTCCTTGGGGTTGTTTTGGTTTTTCCAGCGCGCAACAAACCCACGCGCACTGAATGCGCGGTGTGGGTGAGAACGTTGGAAGTGCTGCGGAATATAGCGTCGCCGTGAGGTAGGGTCGATTAGCACAAATGGGCTAATGGCAGTTTGAGGTCATGGAAGGAGCTTGCGATGCTGGAGATAAAACGTGCCACGCCGGACGACGCCGAGCGTGCGTTTGAGATTCGTCGCGAGGCCATTCTCGGCCAATGCATTGGCGCTTATAGCGCTGAAAAAATGGCGCTCTGGACCCGAGGTCGGGCCAGTGATGGTTACGGCGCGCTGATGGAAAAACAGTTCTACATGGGATGGTTCAATGGCGAACCTGTTGCCACTGGCATGCTGGATCTTGCCAACCATGAACTCGGCGCCTTGTTTGTATTGCCCGTATTCAGCGGGCGAGGGTTTGGCAAGGCGATGCTTGCTCACTTGGAGCACGTGGCGCAGCAGCAGGCGATTGAGCAGGTGGTGCTGGATGCGACACTGAACGCGGTGAGTTTTTATAGCGCGTGCGGGTATGTAGGCGATGAGCAGGCGGTGTATCGCTCTCCGTCCGGGTTGGTGCTGGCGTGTGTACCGATGGTCAAGCAGTTGCGGGTTATGAATCGCGCTTGAATGCAGCGCGCAACTGCTCGATCACAGGCTCTATCCCTGGCCCTTGAATCGGCGGCGGGGTGGGGCTCTCGCCAAATTCGCGCCATACGAACAGGGTCAGTTCAGCGCCATCGGTCAAGGGCTCGAGTGGGTGGATACCGAAAGCGTTCAGCGAGCGATAGCGCTCGTCCCGCCAGAAGGCTTGCTCTACCCAGTCATAAACGGGGATGCAATGAAAGTGCAGTGGGAAGCCGGGCATATGGCCGTAGCGGCTGATATACAACCATTTCGGCTGGAGTTGGGTTTGCATCACTCGCTGGATGTTGGCGAGCAGGCCGCCCAGTTCTGCCAGTGCGGCTTCAGGCATGTCGGGGAGGGCGTCAATCGGCGCCCTGGCGCCCAGCATCAGGTAACCCGGCAGCTTGGAGGTCAGGTGGTGGTTGAGTTGCCAGTGTTCGGTCTGGTGAAGGATGAAGGCTGGGTTGATTGGCATGTGCACGCGTCCCTGTGGGTTGAAGCGCCAGCATAGCGCGCTGAACCGGTGGCGAGGGAGCCTGCTCCCGCAACGGCCCGCCAGCCGCCCCATATCCACCTGACGCACCACGATCCAACTGTGGGAGCTGGCTTGCCTGCGATGACGGCCTCACAGTCGACACTGTTATACCGAGTACATATCCATTTTTGCGGTAACGGCCACTTAGGGTTCCGCCTGACGGCGGGTCACTTTCGAAAAGCGCGAAAGTAACCAAAGCGCTCTTG